>JALRKI010000009.1 GCA_023254815.1 Flavobacteriaceae bacterium | reverse complement strand
ATGTCTTCGAACACAGGGATCGTTCAGATTATTGATGACAATTACCGTAACAATCCTACTCAATTCGTCGATGGAATTTATGCCATGGGACTCAATGAGAAATTGGACATCCCAATTCTCGGTGAAGGACAGCCTCACATTACGCATCCTTCCGATAAAGAAAATTGGGATGGACTGGATTTACCTTGGATGGCTTTTGGATATGGCATTCAATTGTCTCCCCTGCAAGTGCTGACTTTTTATAATGCTATAGCCAATGACGGAGTGAGAATCAAACCCAGATTTGTTGAATCAGTACAGTCCTTTGGAAAGCCGATTGAGGTGTTTAATAATGACATTCAAGGTCAAAGAATCTGCAAGCCCGAAACTGCTCAAGTCCTAAAATCCATGATGCGCAACGTCGTAGCTTCAAATCATGGCACTGCTCACAATATTGACATGAAAAACTTTCCTCTTGCTGGAAAAACAGGGACCTGTCAAACAGAGTATTGGATAGAGTCCAACCGCTATATCTCATCATTTGTCGGATATTTTCCTGCCGACGATCCTAAATATACTTGTATCGTTGTAGTCCATAAGCCAAATGTTCAAATTGGATACTATGGCAATGTGGTGGCAGCTCCCGTGTTTAAAAAAATCGCTGAACACATTTATACTAGCACACCCCGAGATGTAATCGTAAATGGCGTTAAGCCCTTGTTTTCTGAGATTGAAAATGATTATTCAAAATTCAAAGGACAAAATCAGCTCGATCCGCTCCAAATGCCTAATGTTACTGGCATGGCTGTTATGGATGCTATTTCAATTTTGGAAAATCTTGGTCTCAAAGTAGAGGCGTTAGGCACCGGAATTGTCAGCAGCCAGTCTGTTGAACAAGGACAAACCATCAACAAAGGTCAAACTATAAAACTTCAAATCACATGAAAAATTTGAAGGATCTTTTGTTTGGAGTGTCAATAGACTCTGTAATAGGGAATACCGACCGCGATATCAATGCAATTCAGTTTGATTCAAGAAAAATCCAACCTCAGGATTTCTTTGTTGCAATAAAGGGTACTCAAGCCGATGGGCATGACTTTTTGAAACAAGTTGCTGAAAATGGTGCTGTAGCCATACTTTGTGAAACATTACCCAAGGAGATCTCTGAGGCAGTTACCTATATTCAAACAATAAACACGCAAAAAGCACTTGCCATTATTGCAGCTAACTATTTCGACCATCCCTCTCAAAAACTGAAATTAGTTGGCATAACAGGGACCAACGGCAAGACCACCACAGCAAGCCTCCTATACCAATTGTTTCAAAATTGTGGAATGCCATCGGGATTAATTTCGACAGTCAAAATTTGTTTGGGCGACCAAGTCATTGGCGCAACTCATACTACCCCCGATGCAATTACCATCAATTCCTTGTTAAACCAAATGGTTCATATGGGTATCACTCACTGTTTTATGGAAGTCAGTTCCCATGGTATAGATCAAGAGAGAACTACAGGGCTTCATTTCACTGGTGCAGTATTTACCAACCTTACTCACGATCATTTAGATTATCATGGCGATTTTGCCACCTACAGAGATATTAAGAAAAGGTTATTTGATCAATTGTCCAAGGAAGCTTTTGCATTGGTCAATGCTGACGACAAGAATGGCCTTTATATGATTCAAAACTGTCGGGCTAAGAAATTGACATATGCATTAAAAACCTCGGCAGATTTTAAGGGTAAAATTATTGAAAACCAATTGTCTGGACTGTTGTTGCGCATCAATGATTCAGAAGTTTGGTCTCACCTTATTGGGTCATTTAATGCCAGTAATTTACTGGCTATCTACGGAACTGCTGTCCTGTTGAAAATGGATTCATTAGAAGCATTGAAAGGCATTAGTGACCTTCGAAGTGTTGCTGGTCGTTTTCAGTATTTCATTTCGGAAAACAACATCACAGCGATAGTAGATTATGCGCACACACCAGATGCTCTGAAAAATGTTTTGGAAACAATTAACGCCATCAGAACTAAAAATGAAACATTGATTACTGTGTTTGGATGCGGTGGAGATAGAGACAAAACCAAAAGGCCAATGATGGCTCATATTGCTACCTCGCTGAGTGACAAAGTGATTCTTACCAATGACAATCCCAGAACTGAAACTCCAGAGACGATTATCGAAGAGATGGAATCTGGCGTTGCTCCAGTTCATTTCAAAAAAACCATCTGTGTGCTAGACCGCGAACAAGCCATAAAAACGGCTGTACAATTGGCACATCCAGGAGACATTATTTTGATAGCCGGTAAGGGACATGAAACCTATCAAGAAATCAATGGAAAGCGATTTGATTTCAATGACTTCGAGACCGTTCATCATTTTCTAAATCAAGCTGCGTCATAATGTTGTACTACCTATTCAAATATCTCGAACAAAATTTCCAATTCCCTGGGGCTTCCCTTTTTGGATTTTTATCATTCCGTGCGGCTATGGCAATCATTTTGTCGTTGCTGATATCCACTGTTTATGGTAAAAAAATCATCAATTTCCTCAGTCGCAAGCAGGTAGGTGAATCCATTCGAGAATTAGGTCTTGAAGGACAAAAGCAAAAAGAGGGCACACCTACCATGGGTGGTTTGATCATTATTTTGGCTACGGTAGTGCCAGTTTTATTGTTGTCCAAGCTTGACAATATTTACATCATCCTTTTGTTGATTACCACTGTTTGGATGGGAACAATTGGTTTTATTGATGATTACATCAAAAAGTTTAAAAAAGACAAGGAGGGACTCAAGGGGCGATTTAAAATTTTGGGGCAAGTAGGTCTAGGGATAATCGTTGGGGCAACACTTTATTTCCATCCCGAAGTTACAATCAAAGAAGAGGCAGCCGCTCCCAATATCGCTCAAGTAGAGATGACAACACCTAGTCCAGCCGCTTTTTCCCCAGAAATTAAATCGACTAAAACCACCATTCCATTTGTTAAGTTTAACGAATTCGACTATGCGCGGCTGATTTCATGGATAAGCCCTTCGGCCAGTGAATACGCCTGGTTAATCTTTATTCCAATCATCATTTTTATTGTTACAGCCGTTTCTAACGGTGCTAACCTCACCGATGGTATTGATGGGCTGGCCGCCGGAACCTCCGCTATCATTGTTTTGACCCTTGGCGTTTTTGCGTGGATTTCGGGAAATATCATTTTCTCAGATTACTTAAACGTGATGTACATCCCTAGGGTAGAAGAAATTACCATTTATATCGCTGCAATGGTAGGGGCCTTGATTGGTTTCTTGTGGTATAATGCCTATCCGGCTCAAGTTTTCATGGGCGATACTGGTAGCTTGACCATTGGGGGCGTAATAGCCGTTGTCGCCATCGCCGTGCGAAAGGAATGGCTCATACCTGTCTTGTGCGGTATCTTTTTGGCTGAGAATTTGTCGGTAATACTGCAAGTAGCCTATTTCAAATTTACAAAGAAAAAATACGGAATTGGTCGACGTATTTTCTTGATGTCTCCGTTACACCACCATTACCAAAAGGCAGGTTATCACGAGAGTAAAATAGTGACTCGCTTTTGGATTGTTGGAATCCTATTAGCAATCGTTTCTGTTGTAACCCTAAAAATCAGATAGATGAAGAGACTAGTGATTTTAGGGGCAGGAGAAAGTGGAGTGGGAGCAGCATTGCTTGGACGGCAAAAGGGCTGGGATGTTTTTGTCTCAGACCGTAGTAGTATCGAAAAGGAGCATCAAATTGAACTTGAGCATTCAGGAGTTCAATTCGAATCGGGGCAGCACAACATGGATCAAATATTACGGGCCGATTTAATCATTAAGAGTCCCGGAATTCCAGGTCATGTGCCTGTTGTTGTAAAAGCTAGAAATGCTGGGATAACTATTGTCTCGGAAATCGAATTCGCCTCGCGATATACCGAGGCAACATTAGTGGCGGTAACTGGAAGTAATGGCAAAACGACAACCGCTTCATGGATCTATGATATTTTAAAAACTGCAGGACTGGACGTCGCCTTGGCAGGCAATATTGGATTTGGCTTTTCAAGGCTTTTGAGTCAAGGCAATCCAAAGTACATCGTACTTGAGGTGAGCAGTTTTCAGCTTGAAGACATCAAGTCTTTTCGTCCACACATTGCAGTTATTACCAATATTACACCTGATCATTTAGATCGGTATAACTACGATTTTAGTCAATACGTTGCTGCTAAAATGAAAATCTCTATCAATCAAACTCAAAATGACATTTTGATTTTTGACGCCGATGACCTCGCCACGACGGAAACGCTAAAGGCCACCCCATTAAAGGTTTCTCAATTTCCCTTTTCAACAAGCAGAATCTTGAAACAGGGCACTTATAATCAGGATAATCAAATCTTCTTTCACTCAAAAAAAAAACCACTTATGCCAATATCAGAGCTTAAATTAGAAGGACTGCACAATGTTAAAAACGCCATGGCAGCCGCCACTGTTGCCAATTTATTGCGGGTAAGAAAGCAATTCATCAGGGAGAGTTTGCAAAACTTTCACGGTGTTGAGCACCGCATGGAGCAAGTCCTAAAGATCAACAAGGTACAATACATCAACGACTCTAAGGCGACTAATGTCAATGCAACTTATTACGCTTTACAGAGCATGAGATCACCTACAGTATGGATAGTTGGTGGACTTGACAAAGGAAATGACTATACCGAGTTGTTCCCTATTGTATTCGAAAAAGTAAAGGCCATTGTTTGTTTGGGTGTCGATAATAAGAAAATCATCGATTCATTTGGCCCGATGGTGAAAGTAATATCTGAAACCCAATCTATGACTGAAGCGGTAAGATTGGCATACAAATTTGCCGAACCTGGAGACAGTGTTTTGCTATCTCCCGCTTGTGCTAGTTTCGATTTATTTGAGGATTATGAAGATCGTGGTCGTCAATTTAAGAATGCAGTGAGACAATTATAATGAAGCAGTTTATCAACGACATTAAAGGTGATCGAACCATTTGGGCTATAACAGCGCTATTGGCCATTTTTTCTTTTCTGCCTGTTTACAGTGCAGCGAGCAACTTGGCCTATTCCTATGGTGGCGGGAATACCTTTGGTTTTGTTGTTAAGCATTTTATGCATCTTTTTTTAGGATTCGTCATCATTTATGCAATACACAAACTGCCTTACCGCTATTTTAAAGGATTGTCAATTATTATGCTTCCTGTGGTTGCCTTGCTGTTGCTTTATACCATGTTTCAAATAGATTCTAGCGACAGTTTGACCAATACTAAACGGTGGATTAGCTTGCCTTTCGTAGGTTTTTCTTTTCAACCTTCAACTTTGGCCTCGGTGGTGTTGATGGTTTACGTGGCTCGTTATTTGTCTAAAATTCAAGATAAGACTATTACCTTTAAGGAAAGCTTGTTTCCTCTTTGGTTGCCTGTTTTTGGTATTATTGGTTTGATATTTCCTGCCAATTTTTCTACTGCTGCCATCATGATGCTCATGGTATTTGTGTTGGCGTTTATTGGGGGATACCCATTTAAGTACTTGGCCATAATAGGAGGAACAGCCATAGTGCTGATGACTTTATTTATTTTGACCTTCAAAGCATTTCCTGACTTAATGCCCAATAGGGTAGATACTTGGATGAGCAGAATAGAGCGCTTTCGAGGTGATACCAACGATGCCGATAACTATCAAATCGAGAAGGCAAAAATTGCAATTGCCACCGGACAAATTCAAGGCCTAGGCCCTGGAAAGAGTCGCCAAAAAAACTTTTTACCCCAATCTTCGTCCGATTTTATTTTTGCCATCATCATTGAAGAATACGGTTTGATTGGTGGGATGATGCTCGTTTTCCTCTACCTCTGGTTTTTGTTCAGGGTGGTCATAGTGGCCTATAAATCTCAAACAGTTTTTGGATCCCTACTAGCCATAGGTATCGGCATGCCAATTGTTTTTCAGGCCTTTATTAACATGGCGGTTGCCGTTGAATTGCTTCCTGTTACTGGCCAAACCTTGCCACTGATCAGCAGCGGAGGGACATCGATTTGGATGACCTGTATGGCCATCGGAATTTTGATAAGCGTAAGTGCAGATTATGGCCCAGGAGAAGAAGTGGGAACAAATGAAGAATCTAATAATCCATTAGACGTGTTAAGTGAAGCGATGTAATGATGACCAATAAGCGAATTATCATATCAGGTGGCGGCACAGGGGGGCATATTTTCCCTGCGATAGCTATTGCCGATGCGCTAAAACAGCGTTGGCCCGATGTAGATTTGCTTTTTGTTGGTGCTTCAAATCGCATGGAAATGCAAAAGGTTCCAGCGGCTGGATACCGCATCAAGGGATTGTGGATATCTGGTTTACAACGCCGGTTGACGATCAAAAATTTACTCTTTCCGCTTAAATTGGTTGTTAGCTTGATTCAATCTTATGTTGTGTTGCTCAAATTTAAACCAGATTTTGCCCTTGGTACCGGAGGATTTGCAAGCGGTCCTCTGTTGTATGCAGCAACCCAAAGAAATATCCCTTCATTAATTCAAGAACAAAACTCATTTCCAGGAATTACAAATAAATTTTTATCCAAACGTGTCGAATTAATTTGTGTTGCTTACAAGAATATGACGCGCTTTTTTCCAGAATCAAAACTGGTATTCACTGGAAACCCAGTTAGAAAAAACTTGACAGTTCAAATAGATTCTGTTCAGTCCAAGACATCCTATGGTTTCAATCCTTCAGCCCCAGTTCTGTTTATTGTTGGTGGAAGCCTAGGGTCCAAACGGATAAATGAACTCATTCAGGACAAGATTTTGTTCTTCAAGGAATCCAATTATCAAATACTTTGGCAGTGTGGCGAATTGTATAGCGCGCAGTACGGTATTTACGATAATGGAGCTAGTATCCGGGTTGTCGATTTTATCAAAGACATGAGTTCAGCCTATGCTGCCGCAGATGTAATTATTTCTAGAGCAGGGGCCCTAGCCGTTTCTGAATTGTGCCTGATCGCCAAACCTGTCATTTTTATCCCATCTCCCAATGTGGCTGAAGATCACCAAACCAAAAATGCCCAATCACTGGTTGCCGAAGGAGCAGCCTTGATGATTGAAGAGCGCAAACTTGACTCTGAATTTGAAAGGCAATTTTTGAATTTGATATCAGACACAGAGTTGCAAAGGAATCTTAGTGCCAACATGAAAAAGTTGGCGAAAGCAGATGCCGCCGAGCGCATCGTTGATGAAATTGAAAAACTATTAGCCCGATGAATTGGAACGACAAACATAGGGTCTATTTTGTCGGTATAGGGGGTATAGGCATGAGTGCGCTTGCTCGCCATCTCCTAGAACAAGGAAAAGCAGTCTATGGTTATGATAAAGTGCCTTCATCAATAACCTCGGGTTTAGAGGCTGCGGGAGCTAAAATAGTTTTTGATAGGTCTGTAGACTCTATTCCACAAGAGTGTTTAGCTCCAGAACAAACCTTGATCATTTACACTCCTGCTATCCCCGAAGAGCATCCTCAGTTGAACTATTTTGCTTCACAGAAATTTGAAGTTTATAAAAGATCAGAGATTTTAGGATTTCTATCTCAGGAAACCTATTGTATTGCCATTGGCGGTACGCATGGTAAAACAACCACCTCC
>JALRKI010000175.1 GCA_023254815.1 Flavobacteriaceae bacterium | reverse complement strand
ACAAAATGTGGACAGCTATTTGTGGTATGGTGGGGGTCTCAAGAAAGATTTTGAGAAGGCCAGCGAATTTCAGAAAGCCACGGCCATAAATTTTGCTCAATTATTGGAATTGTGTGCTATGGCTCAGCCAAAAATGAGATTTCGATTCTCTACCTCTAACCCTCAAGACATGTCTCTGGAAGTGATTCAGACCATGGCCAAGTTTGAAAACATTCCTAACTACATCCACCTTCCTGTTCAAAGTGGAAGTGACCGCATATTGAAAGCAATGAATCGTCAACATACCCGTCAGGAATATATTACATTGATAGACAACATCAGAAGAATATTGCCGGACTGCTCAATTAGTCAAGACATGATTGCAGGTTTTCCTGGAGAAACCGAGGAAGATCATCAAGACACTTTAGCCCTTATGGACTATGTGAAATATGACTATGGATTCATGTTTTCTTACTCAGAAAGACCGGGAACGATGGCCGCAAGAAAATTGATTGACGACGTCCCAGAAGAAATCAAACAAAGGAGACTTCAGGAAATTATCGACCTTCAACGCAACCATAGTCATTATCGAACACAGCAACATTTGGGACAGATCGAGGAAGTTTTAATCGAAAAAACGTCCAAGCGAAGTGAGGCACATTGGTCTGGACGAAATCCTCAAAATACTGTAGTTGTTTTTCCAAAAGATCATTTCAAAA
Source organism: Flavobacteriaceae bacterium (assembly GCA_023254815.1). Lineage (GTDB taxonomy): Bacteria > Bacteroidota > Bacteroidia > Flavobacteriales > Flavobacteriaceae > JALRKI01. Next base: position 3,401 of record JALRKI010000175.1, on the reverse strand, counting down.
TCGGCGATTTTGTTATGGTGAAAATCATTGACTGTACTAGCGCTACATTGATTGGCCAAGGCATTGAACTTTCGGATAAATCTTGTTAATTATGAATACAATTGACCTACAATCCATCAAACAAAGATTTGGGATCGTTGGAAATGACCCAGGGTTAAATCGTGCGCTCGAAAAAGCCATTCGAGTAGCTCCAACTGATATTTCTGTTCTAGTAACTGGCGAAAGTGGTGTGGGTAAAGAAACTATTCCAAAAATAATCCATCAACTATCGCATCGCAAACACGCAAAGTACATTGCTGTAAACTGTGGTGCAATACCAGAAGGAACCATTGATAGTGAATTATTTGGTCATGAAAAAGGGGCATTTACTGGTGCTACTCAAACACGAAATGGCTATTTTGAGGAGGCTGACGGCGGCACCATTTTTCTCGATGAAGTAGGAGAACTTCCAATGACGACTCAAGTGAGACTATTGCGTGTGCTGGAAAATGGCGAGTTCATCAAAGTTGGGTCAAGCACCGTGCAAAAAACTAATGTTCGCATCGTGGCTGCAACTAACCTTAACATGTCTTTAGCTATTGAAAAAGATAAGTTTCGAGAAGATCTATTTTACAGATTGAGCACGATAGAAATACACTTACCGTCATTGCGTCACCGGCAAGGGGACATTCATTTGTTGTTTAGAAAATTTGCTGCCGATTTTGCGTCAAAATATAAAATGCCCGCCATCAATTTGACCGAAGAGGCGGTCGAAGTCTTACTGGCCTACCCTTGGGCGGGTAACATAAGACAATTGCGCAACATTGCTGAGCAAATTTCGGTTGTCGAGAGACTTAGAGTCATCAATGCTGAAATGCTCAAGTCCTATCTTCCTCAAAAGTCGAGTCTTCCAATGGTTGTCAAAAAAGAATCGGGTGAAGCTGAATTTACTTCTGAGCGAGAAATTCTTTACAAAGTCTTGTTCGACATGAAAAGTGATTTGAATGACTTGAAAAAACTGACTCTAGAACTGATGAAAACCGATAATCGCGGAGAAGTAGAAAAAAAACACACCGATTTGGTGAGAAAAATCTATGGTGATGACGACGACTTTCAAGAAAATAAACCTGTTTTATCTCTTGAGAACAAAAGGCCTTCTGTGACTCTAGCAGAGATGGAGGACGATTCGGACGAATATGACTATGTTGAAGCAATCGAGCCAGAAGAAACCTTATCTTTACATGACAAAGAATTGGAATTAATCAAACGTTCTCTTGAAAGACACAAAGGAAAACGCAAGTTGGCCGCTTCGGAATTAGGCATTAGTGAAAGAACTTTGTACCGAAAAATCAAACAATTTGATCTGTGAGTAGAGTATCATTCATCAAGGTAAGCCTGGTCGCGTTAGTGTTGACTCTAGAGAGTTGTGGAAATTACTCCTTCACTGGGGCTTCAATTTCTGCAGACACTAACACTTTTCAAGTTAATTATTTTCAAAACAACGCCGCCCTTGTAGAGCCTGGTTTAGACCGAGACTTTACCAATGCTTTGACTGATTTAATTCTCAACCAAACTCGTTTGAGCCTGGTAAAATTCAACGCCGATTTGGTTTATGAAGGAGAAATTACGGAATACAGAATTTCTCCAACAACGGCCACCTCTGGAAATACGGCCGCTCAAAACAGATTGAGCATTTCAGTCAACGTAAGATTTTTTAATATTAAAGACCCCGAACAAGACTTGGAGCAAAGATTCTCCTTTTTCTATGACTATGCTGGCAGTGATCAACTGATAGGAGCCCAAAAAGATGTTGCTCACCAGGCCATTTTTGAGAGATTAACCCAAGATATCTTTAATGCCACTTTGGCAAAATGGTAAGTAATAATGATAGTTGACACTTTCTCATATTGCGCAGAAAACACTGACAAAATAGGTGTTCAAGAGACCAAAGAGTTGAGGGAAATAGTGGACAAATTTCCCTATTTTCAAGCGGCTAGAGCATTGTATTTGAAAGGATTGAAAAACTCTGGGAGCTTTAGATATGCTCATGCCCTAAAATCGACAGCCATCCAAACTACCGATAGGCGGCAATTGTTTGAGTTGATTCATCCAATTCAAAAAGCAGATTTTCAAGAAGTCAAGATTCGTGAAACGGACAATCTTAGAGAAATAGAAATAGTTGGCATTGAAGACATTTCTTCCCAGGCGAGTATTGTTGTTGACAAGGCCCTCAGACTGAAAATCAAAGAAGGAAACTCGCAATTCCATTTCGAATTAGAGGGACAAATCATCGACAAATCCACGAATGACCTACCCAACTCAAGCGAGAAAAGAAGTTTTTCAGCTTGGCTCAGCGCCTCGGAATTTACTCCAATTGACCGTTCTACGGAACCCTCTGCCACTCAGACAAAGAATTTTGACATCATTAATAATTTTATTGCTCTCAATCCTAAAATCAAGCCTATGTCGGACCAAACGGTCTGGACAGAAAGAACTGGCAATGGTTCTGAAATTCAATCGACTTGGATGACTGAGACATTAGCAAAAATTTATGAAGAGCAAAAAAACTATGACAAAGCCATTCGAGCATATCGTATTTTAAGTTTGAAATATCCCGAAAAAAGTGCGTACTTTGCACGGCAAATTAAGACATTGACAGCGTTGAGAGCGCAAAATAACATATAAACATGAGTACTTTTTCTATTTTTCTGATTCTGATTGTAATTGTTGCCTTCTTATTAGTGGTTGTAATCATGGTACAAAACCCAAAAGGCGGCGGTCTTGCGTCTTCTTTTGGAGGCGGTGGAACTCAACAATTAGGGGGCGTCAAGAAAACTACTGATTTCTTAGATAAAAGTACTTGGACTTTAGCTGGCTTGCTACTGATTTTGATTCTATTGTCTAACGTGGCCATTCCTAAGAGCGGTGGCAATGTGGAATCTAAGGCGCTTGACAATGGTACTTCAACAGAACAACCGCTTCCAGAAACTACAGATCAGCCATTACCTGCTGATCCACTTCCTGCTGGAGACAATCAGTAAATTTTAACTTGCAAACATTTGCATATGACCACAAACTGCAAGTTTGTCAGTCTTAATTGCGTGGCACAATTTGTGTCCATGCAGTCAATCAATAACTAAAATATTTTTTTTTATGGCATTACACATTAAACCTCTAGCCGATCGGGTTCTCGTACAACCTTTAGAAGCTGAAACTACAACGGCCTCAGGTATAATCATACCCGACAATGCAAAAGAAAAACCTCAAAAAGGAAAAATAGTGGCCACTGGACCTGGCACAAAGGACAATCCAATTACCGTTAAGGTTGGCGATACAGTGTTGTACGGAAAGTATTCTGGCACTGAATTGAAACTTGATGGAAAAGACTATTTAATGATGCGTGAAAGCGATTTACTCGCAAC
>JALRKI010000083.1 GCA_023254815.1 Flavobacteriaceae bacterium | reverse complement strand
GAATTGCATGTCGCAATGGGTTTAACCCTTCTTTCCAAAGGTGGTATTGATGGCATCAACATTTTTAGAGCAGATGTCCTAGCCATGTTATTTGTGGGAGGGATGATTCCAGTAATTTTTTCGGCCTTGGCGATGGAATCTGTTGGAAAAGCCGCCATGGATATGGTGCAAGAGGTAAGAAGACAATTCCGTGAAATCCCGGGTATACTCGAAGGAACTGGAAAACCTGAATATGCTAAATGTGTAGACATTTCTACCAAAGCAGCACTTAAGGAAATGATTCTGCCCGGTCTTATTACAATCATTACCCCTGTATTGGTTGGATTATTGTTTGGAGCAGAGCCCCTTGGAGGTTACATGGCCGGGGTTTGCGTCTCTGGCGTAATGTGGGCAATATTTCAAAATAATGCTGGTGGAGCTTGGGACAATGCTAAAAAGTCATTCGAAGCAGGTGTTATGATTAATGGGGAAATGACCTTTAAAGGAAGTGATGCTCACAAGGCTGCGGTAACTGGAGACACAGTAGGCGATCCATTTAAGGATACCTCGGGACCTTCAATGAATATTTTGATCAAATTGACTTGCCTGGTTGGACTTGTAATAGCCCCTATTTTGGGAGGACATTCGACGACAGAATCGACTGTGCAAACGAGCAAAGAAGTGATGTCCCATGTCACCCAAGAGGCCAATGAAGTCCAAATTCAAATGACTTTAAACGAGGATGGAACGGCCAAAGCTACCGTTACTTCTACAAAAACTGTTAACGGTGAAACTACAACTGAAGAACAACTGTTTGAAGGTTCTCCGGAAGAGGTCAAAGAAGCTGTTGAAGCCTATAAAAAGGTCAATGCTAAAGTGATGATTGAAAAGCACGTCACGAAGGACGAACATTCTGAACATCGGCAATAACTCGATGAAAAGTCATAAAAAACCACGCTTAAGCGTGGTTTTTTTATTTAAAACAGACCGTTAATTTCACGGTCAATTTTTACAACAATTTCTCCGAAATCTTCAGGATTTTCAACAAAATCCATATGATCTACATCAATAATTAATAATTTGCCCTTATCGTAGTTGTGAATCCAAGCCTCGTAGCGCTCGTTGAGTCGGCTTAAATAGTCAATGCTAATAGAGTTTTCGTATTCTCTTCCTCTTTTGTGAATTTGTTTGACCAAATTAGAAATATCGCTGCGCAAATAAATTAAAAGATCCGGAGCTTGGACCAGTGATTCCATCAAATCGAATAAGGCTTTATAGTTACTAAAATCCCGATTATTCATCAACCCCATTGCATGGAGGTTGGGAGCAAAGATGTGAGCATCTTCATATATGGTCCGATCTTGAACAATATTTTTTCCGCTTTCTCTTATTTGGAGTACTTGTCTGAAACGACTGTTCAAAAAGTACACTTGAAGGTTGAAACTCCACCGCTCCATTTGATTGTAAAAGTCGTCCAAATAAGGATTGTCAACGACATCTTCTAGTTGAGCTTCCCACTTGTAATGTCTAGAAAGCATTTGTGTAAGTGTGGTTTTTCCTGCACCTATATTTCCGGCAATGGCTATATGCATTTTAAAATTTTAACTGAAATTCGTGAATTGTTTTCTGGTCATAAATATACAAGGTTTGACCTTGCAACAAAAACCACCCCGACAACATTTTGTCAAATTTAATTTTTTGCGACTGTTCCCAAGTATCTTTGAGTACGAAATAGCCCGATTCATTGTGCAAAATTATGAATCCGTCGCCAATGGCCATGTCCGAATAATCGGGCATTTCAATCTTTTTGATCAATCCCCCTTGATTGTTAAAGACGAACAAATTCTGATCAGTTAATATCCAACAATTTTCGGTATCGCTTTTCATCGTTCTAATGGATTCGGTTATGCTCACCCGACTCATGAGATAGGTTTGCGTGAAATAGTCGAATTTTTGAAGTTTTTTGGAATACGAGTCAAATAGCCAAAGTTGATTTCCTCCGGCCATGGCAATATGAGTCACGTCTCTAAAAGGTTCAATTTTGTTGAAGTCGACTTGGGTAAGCTCACTGAGTCTGTCGTCTAAGATGATCAATTGGTGTAGATCACGATAAAAAATTGCGGTTAGGAGAGGGGTGAATTGAACAGCTTGAGTGATTGAACCCGAAATTAAACTTACATATCTGAAATGCTCTTGTCCAACGGTGGTCCATACACGTTGTTCGTCGAATTGCGCAAGTCTTTCCTCAGAGTCGATATGTAAAATATATCCTTGGGATTTGTCAAAACTTTTCACAAAAATGGCTGTTGGAGGTGTTTTTGATAAACCTGTCAATGAAAAAATCAAAAATAAATATCGCATTTTAATCATAGTATTCAATTTTCCCAACTCATTTCGCCTAAAAGTATTTATAAATTATTGTTAAATACTTTTCAAATATGCCTCCCTAAATAGAAAAATGATAAATTCGCTTGTTTCCAAAAAAATAATCATGAACAATTTAATCAAATTTTTTTCAGCCGCTCTCTTTTTTTTGAGTGCCAATTTTCACGCTCAAAATTTTCAAGGCATTGCCACTTATCGATCAAAGACCAAGTTCGAGGTATCGTTTGACAGTACATCTATGAATTCTCAAATGCAAAAGCAACTCGAGGAGATGCTAAAAAGACAATTGGACAAGACTTTTAAACTTACATTTGACCAAATGGAGTCTATTTATGAAGAAGAAGAATCTTTGGCTCCTCCTCAATCTAGAGATGTTATGATTGCAGTTTCGATGGGATCAGATAATCTCTACAAAAATTTAAAACTCAATAGATTTACCCGTGCCGAAGAATTCCTGGGGCAGTTATTTTTAGTAAAAGACAGCATTCAAAAATATGACTGGCAACTGACTTCTGAAACCAAACAAGTTGGAAGCTATTTGTGTTTCAAGGCTACTTATGATCGCCAAATCGAAGAAAACAGTTTCGGTATGACCGTCCCTAATCAAGATGAAGTGGATCAAAAGCCACGATTTAGAACTATCACTGCATG
>JALRKI010000081.1 GCA_023254815.1 Flavobacteriaceae bacterium | reverse complement strand
ATCATACTTTTCTATATTGATTACAAAAATAACTAAACTTTATTCTAAGAAGCCCGATGACAAAAAATAGTTGACTACTGCTTCTTTCATCAGTAGGCTCTGCTCCCCTGATTTCAAAAAAGGCAAGGACTTGATAACAGCGTAGTGAGGCCATCCTTCTTCATCGACAAAATCAAATTTATAATAGCCATAAGGTTCCAATACCTTACAAATGGCAATGTGCATGAGATCGAGCTTCTGCTCCTTTTTATACTTGCGATGCAATTGTCCCAGTTCTTGAACCCCAATCAAAAACAAAATGGCATCTAAATCTAAAGCGGCGCCATCGCCAAATTGAGCCGATAACTGTGTTTGAAGTCTGTCCCATTGGGCCTTTAGAATTGGATCTCTTGACATGGAAGCAAAAATAGATGCTATATTTGTAGAAACCAACAGCGTGAATACATTTGACCTTATTATTGGAGTTGTGCTAATTTTAGGGACTGTTCGAGGATTTTTTAAAGGGTTTTTTGTTGAAATAACCGACCTCCTTGGGCTTGTTTTGGGTGTCTATTTAAGTCTTTCTTTCAACACTCAGGCCTCTGACCTTATCACAAGATTTTTTTCGGTCAATCCAGATTACATTGAAGTCATTGCTTTCGCATTGACGTTTATTGTGGTGGTCATTGGACTCAAAGCCATTGGGAAAATTCTAACTAAAGTATCCGACATTTCGGCTCTAAGCCTAGTAAATAAATTGGCTGGGGCTGGATTTGGGTTTCTAAAGGCTGGTCTGATTTTGTGCGTCTTGGTTTTGATTTTGCAAAAAGTCAATACCCGTTTTACCGTCATATCAGAAGAAAAATTGGAAAACTCTAGAATGTATCCCCTACTTGAGGGAGCCACTGTGACCCTTTGGGAAGGGATTGGGGAATACGAAGAAATTATTCCCAATGCAACCAAGTGATTGGCTATCATCGGACGATATTATAACAATCTGAACGCCGACGTTTTTATCCACCCCGTTTTGCCGTCTGACAATTCTACTTTGGCCCATTCTGAATCATAATATTCCTTCACAAATACCTTGAGGCCTTCATGAACGTCCAAGACCTTGTCACTCAAACTGTTTGGCTCGGTTGACAAACTATTTTGTCGGTCAAAGATGATGGCTTGTCGATTGTTTTTGTCCAGATTATTTTTGTGAAAAGTCAAAGTCAGGCTCAATCCAAAAGCAAACATAGCAACTAGGGCCAAGACAAACGACAACCTTTTTTTCACCGTTCTGTCTGTCCAGATGAATAACGAAAAGCTCAACACGTAAAATAGCATAATCGCTATGGACAGTTTTGCCCACTGATTTACAGTTAATTTATTGACAATGGCGTCATTCAAAATATCCCAAAATGAGGCAGGCATTGGGGTAATATTGTCAATGGTGCGATTGTTTGCGTAGGCCAAATTATTGATGACCTCCTCATCCTTGGGTAACAATTGTTTGGCCTTTTCATAGTAGAAAATACTAGGTGCTATTGCCTCTTGTTTGTAATAAGCGTTAGCCAAGTTGAAATACAATTCTCCCGAATGTTGTCCCGAGTCCAAAATACTTTGATAGACGTCAATGGCCTTTTGATAATTCCCTTCAAGATAAAAGGCATTTCCCTTCTCAAACAAATCATTAGACTGTCCCGCTGAGAGGAACCAAGCAAAGAGTAAAAAATAAAAAAAAACTTTTTTCATCTTATTAGATTTTACTGAGTTCAACAATAAGAGCAGCTGCTTTCTCATAATCGCTGTTCATGCTGTCTAAAGCACTAGGTGTATACCGGGCAAATTCACACGACTGTAGCAGGTTATTAAGGTCCGAAATTGTGGATGGTTTGCATTTTTTTTCAGTCAAAATTTTATCAATCCCTTCCTTATTAAGAGCAGTAATAGGTACTTTTAACTTAGACTTTAGCACATTGTACAAAGCTCTTTCCAAGGCTTCGTAAAAACGTTTAGAGTCTCCCAATGCACCTTTGGCTTCTTTCAAATAACGATGAGCCTTTTGCCAGTCAGACTTACTTTTGGCGCCAACCACATCGGCAGAACGAGCCACTTTGTAGCGCTTCACCAACAATATTAATGGGAGTAATAACAAAGGGGTAAGCAACCACAACCAAAATGATTTCGAATTAAAAAAATTGGGTGATACAATGGGCTGAAGCAGAGTTTGAGTTTTAAATCCTGAGAATGCTTTGTTGTTAGATTCAGGCGTTCTATCTTCGGAAGCGTTTGAAACAGAACCATTGTTTACTGGTCCTTCCGTAACTTCTATTTTTATAGACTCGCTGGAAAGGGATTTGTAGGTTTTCGAGGCCAAGTCAAAGTAGTCAAAATGTACTACAGGTAGGGGATATTCTCCCCTAAAGGATGGTACCACCGTATAGTTCATAGTAACATCGCCACTCATGCCAGATAAACTAGTGTTGATGTTTTCTTTTCTCTCTGGTTCATAAACTTCTAATGAACTAGGGAGCTGGAATTCAGGCATATTTAACAGTTTTAAATTGCCTTTTCCAGACACCTTGAGCTTCACTTGGAAGGCTTCTCCTGCCTTCAAAGCTTTGGGAGAAGCGGTCATAGAAAAATCGAATGTCCCGACTGCGCCGCTAAAATTATCTGGCTTACCAATTTGTGGGAGTGCTTTTACTTGAATGGTTCGCGACGGCGCTGTAACCGTTTTTCGTACGGTTTGTCGTAAAAATCCTCCAAACATATTCCGACGTTGAGAGGGTACTTCCAAGCTAATATCTAATGACAATGGCTCTATGGTTAGTTGTCCTTCCTTCTGAGGATATAACACTGCCCTTGACACTACTACATAGTTGTATGGTCTATTTTTATAGGTTCCTCGTTCTATTTCCAATTTATCTATAGGAATTATTTGACTCCAAAAATTGTTGTATTTGGGTTGATCCAAGACATTGAGCCCAGATAAATAAACGTCATCCGAAACATAGAGTTTATAAACAACGGAAACGGCTTCATTCAAATATGGATTAGAGTTGGACAATTCCGCAACCAATTCCATATTTTGATCGGCGACATATTCTGGATCGTTAGGATCTTTAGGTTGCTCGACTGCTGCTGTTATAGTTATTTTAACGGGTTGGGTTTTGTAAACGCTACCTGAAACTTCAATAGTAGCCTGACCTATGGTAAATGTGCCTTTGTTTTTAGGAGAAAGAAAATAGCTGTATGTTTTTGAATAGGATCGAACCCCATTGATCCACGAGTTACTAATTGATTGGTTTGGTCCACCCAGCAAATGAAACTGGTCAAATGAAGGTGGTACAAAGTTGTCCCCATCCTCATTCATGATGAAATCGACTCTCAAACGCTCATTGATTCCTAACTCTTGTTTGCTGACTTTCGCTTCAAAGGAAACGCCATCCTGTGCCAACATAGCTGTTGACAGGAGAAAGGAAAAAAGCAAATATGTCAAAATTATTCTTACCAATCTTTACCCGTTTTAATGACCGCCCCTTTTTCTTTTTTAGCGTTCATTTTTTCTTGCACTTTCTTTTCTTGATTGCTCATGGCTTCAAGCAAACTTTTGATCTGTTGCTGGGACAGTTGACTTGGTCTCGGCTGTGGTTTGTTTTGATCCCCTTTCGAGTCTTTCGGCTTGCTGTCTTGGGGCTTGTCTTGGCCGTCTTTTTTGTCGTTGTTGTCCTTGTTATCGTCTTGCTGATCTTGATCCTTCTGGTCTTTCTTTTGGTCCTTGTCTTGCTGGTCTTTTTCGTCGTTTTTTTTGTCTTTGTCGTCTTTGCCGTCACTTCCTCCTTGCTCTTTGGCACATTCTTGAGCTATTGCCAAATTATATCGCGATTCGTCATCGGTTGGATCATTTCTCAATGCGTTTTTATAGGCTTCCACAGCAGCTTTGCAATTCTTTTGTTGCATCAAAACATTGCCCAAATTGTGGAAAGCTATGTGCTTTTCTTGGGGAGTATTTGCCTCTTGGGCCGCTTCAGAGTGCCTTTGAAAAGCCTCGGCAAAATATCCCGATTTGTAGTAGGCATTCCCCAAATTATATGGCGCCTGAGCTTTGTTTTCTGCCAGTGAAATAGCTCTGCGATAAGTGGCCTCAGCTTCTGCAAAATCTTTGGACAATTGCTTGTTCCCCTGATAAACTAAATTGTTTACTCGCGTCTCAAGTTTTATGGAGTCTTGTGCTGCTGTCTTCGAAAAGGACAACAATAACAATCCGCAAAAGAAAATAGCTCTAAACATTTTTGAGGCGATTGGAGAATGGTCGCATGAAATTAGTAAGAATTGAGGTTTTTCTTTCATAAGTTTTCGTTAAAAAGATTCAGTCGTTTAATCCACGATGTCTTTCGCTCTAGGAATAACATATCCAAGATCAAAAATAATATGCCCAACCCTAAAAACCATTGAAATTGATCTTTAAACTCTGCGAATTCAGTCGATTCAAATTCTGTTTTGTCAATTTTACTCAGAATTTCTGAAACCTGTTCGATGACCTCATTAGTCGAATTTCCATCAATATAAAATCCGTTTGCAACTTGAGCAATTTCTTTGAGTGTAGATTCATTCCGTTTGGTAATAACCACTTCTCCATTGTCATCTTTTTTATAACTCACCATCACCCCATTTTGTTTGATGGGAATTGGAACCCCTTGGTTCTCACCAACACCAATAGTAAAAATTCTTATCCCTAGCTCACCCACTTGTTCCGCTACGTCTTTTGCAGAAACCTCTCCATGGTCTTCTCCATCAGAAATCACAAAGAGAATTCTGTTGGTTTGAGCCTCGTCATTATAATAGGTCTGAGCCAACTGTAAGGCTTGTTCAATTGCCGTTCCTTGTGAACTGAGCATGTCGGTTGACAAATTTTGTAAGAACATTTTCCCGATGCCGTAGTCGGTTGTTATGGGCAATTGAGGAAAAGCTTTCCCGGCATAGGCAATAATCCCAATACGATCACTGACCAAATTGTTTATGATTTGTGACACGAGTTGTTTCGCCTTTTCCAACCTATTTGGCGCAACGTCTTCGGCGAGCATACTTTTTGACACATCAACAGCGAAAACAATGTCTACCCCTTCTCGTTTTACTGTTTCGATTTTGCTTCCAATCTTTGGGTTGACTAAGGCCACTACCAAGAAGACTATTGCCAATAATCTGAAGATCAATTTCAATGTCGATTTAAACGCTGACCGATCAGGACTCAAATACTCCAACAGCTCGGCATCGGCAAACTGAAGTCTTGCTCTTTTTCTCCATAGTTGTACCAGAAGGGTCCCCAACAAAAAAATGGGTATCAGTGTCAAGATCCAAAACCAATATTGTTCTTCCAGTTGATACATCAGAGCGCGCTTTTAAAAAGTGTTAATCGCAAGAACATTTCTAAAGAAAAAAATCCTAAAGCCATCAGCACCAAGGGGCGATACAATTCGTCATAGCGGTAATACTTAAATTCCTCTATTTCTGTTTTTTCAAGCTGATCTATTTCTTTGTATATGGCCTCCAGCTTTTCATTGTCTGTTGCCCTAAAATACTGCCCTCCCGTTTTTTCTGCAATTGATTTGAGCAGAATTTCGTCAATTTCAACTTGCATTCTTCTATACTGGAATTGTCCATCTGGTGTAATTGCATAGGGAGACAGAGCAGTCCCATTAGTTCCCAGTCCTATGGTGTACACTTTGATGCCGTACTCAATGGCCAATTCGCTAGCCGTTGAAGGGTCGATGAATCCCGCATTGTTAACCCCATCGGTCAATAGAATAATAATCTTACTTTCCGCTTTGCTGTCTTTTAGCCTATTCACGCCGGTGGCTAGTCCCATGCCAATAGCAGTACCTCCTTCAATCAAGCTAGAATATCGAATGTCATTTAAAGAACTCAAAACAATTGACATGTCTGAAGTAATGGGGGTTTTGGTATAGCTCTCCCCGGCATACTCAACCAACCCAATACGATCGTTTGGCCTACGAGCAATGAAATCAGCTGCTACTAATTTTAGAGCTTCGAGTCGGTTGGGCGAAAGATCTTTTGCAAGCATTGAAGCGGAAACATCAATCGCCATGACAATATCGATTCCTCTGGTTGTTTTGGTTTTAGCAGAAACGTCTATGGTCTGCGGGCGAGCCATGGCCAAGATTAATAGAGTCAATG
>JALRKI010000179.1 GCA_023254815.1 Flavobacteriaceae bacterium | reverse complement strand
CTGTGATGCCATTATCGGAAAGTGCTTGAAGTGCTTCTTGTTGAGAAGTGATATTTCGTTTTTTGGCTTCGTCTATTGCATCTTGAATGGTTTGTCCAAAACCAAAGTTTATCGCAAGCACAAAAAGAAGAAAAAATAATTTTTTCATAATAAAAACTTGGTGACGAAAAATACAAAGAATCTTATTAATGAAAAGGCTAATTTTTGACAAATAAATTACTCATCAATAGTATAGACAACCAAGATCCAATAATTCCCTGAAATTTACCAAGGACTATCCCCCGGATTTGGTGGGGATTGAGCTTGGGCTTTCTTGGGGTTGAGAATGATAAAAGTGCCCAGAGCTGTGAGAGCGGCATATTTTCCTAATTTCTTTAAGGCTTGCTGTCGTGAAATGGCGTCTTGATGACTGTACTTTTTATGTTTCATTATAATTTTACTTTTTTGATTATTTGACTAAAACTTTATAGGTCTCTGTGCCTTGGTTGCTTTTGATTTGAATCAAATACAGTCCAAGCGCAAGTTTCGATGTTTCAATTGTAATTTGATTACGAGATTCGGTCACCAGTCTTTCCAAAAGCATGCGTCCTTGTAGGTCGTGGAAGCTAATGAAGTCGCCGACATTGAACGCGCCTTGAACAGTAACATGGCCTAAGGCACTTAGAATTCTGAAGCTACTAGTTCCTAACTGTGGCCTGCTCAAGGCTTGCCTGCTAATGTGCAGAAAAAACCGGCCTGCACCTTGTAAATCAGTACTCGTGCTGAAATTGTAGTAGTGGTCACCCAGATCGATCCAGTTATTTTCGGCACTATCTTCTAGATAAACATGAAGCGAGTTAAGCACGACATCCGAGTCTAGTCCTATTGAAACGGATGTATTGGCTATAGTGTTTACTCCTAATGGAATAACAACTGTATCTGTCAATTCTTTGGGAATGGATTGAATGGCTAATTTGAGGCCTAAATCGCTATTAGCCAAATGGGAATAGAGGCAAATCTGAGGGGTTTGTTCTGCAAAAAGACCTGCATCATACCCAGTGTCCATTCCCAAGCTCGAATTAGGATTGAGATAAATTTCTGAACTAAAATTATCGTTTCCGCTGCTGATGTTAAGTTTAAGATAAGTATCCGGTTCCTGCATTTCTCCTGCGATAAAATCATCACTAACAGATGTACTTAGGGCGCTTTTAGTGAAAAATACATTTCCACCTTCACTTGCCGAAGCCAAAAAGAAACCTTGACCAGGAGCAATCAATTTCCCAGTACTATTGGCATTGTTGTAAACGGTCCAACCAGAGCCGTTGTAGGCATATATGGCCGTATAATCTGGATCAAGAACGCCGCTGTTTGTTGAAAGGAAGCTGTCCAATTTGATAAAAGATGGAAAGGGATTACCGACCAAATTCCATCGACCGTAAATGGCACTCGACCCTACAGAGATGGGAACCGATTGGTCCGTTGTTATAAACTGACCTTGAAAGGCCAGGGGAGCTCCCGAGTTGGTTCCAGCACGGTACCCAATGCCTGAGGTGATAATGGTTGTACTGGAACTACTGTAATTTTCATACGTCCCAGTATTGTTATTGAAATTTCCAAAGAGGTTTTGATTGGGATCGCTTGGGTTGGTATTGATAATCCCTGAATTATTATTTAAAAAATCATTGAAGGCTTGTCCCGCGAAAGGTGCGGTAATCAAATCGTTGGTAAGGGTGGATGCCGTCCAGCGGTTATAAGTGTAAGAACCATTGCCGCTGATACCGCCAACGGTGAAGGCAGAATATTCATCTGAATCCGAATGCATGACTACTGCCCCTTCATTGTTGAAATTGCCGTTGATAGTCAGTTGACCACTCTTGAGAATAGTGAGCGTTTTGTTAGCACTGAGTGTAAGGCTTTCAAAATAGACTGGAGTGCTTATGGTCAAATCTTCAAGAGAGGGACTTTCTCCAATCCAATGACCAGGATCAAAATCGTTCGGTGCGGTTTGTGTGCCGGTCACATGACTGGTGCAATTGGTTGGATTGGAATTACTCCAAACGTTCCATTGACTTTCGTCAAAATTCGGATTTGATTGGAGCACGAATGGCTTGCGTTCTGCGCGTCCATCGGTAAAATCGTGACAAGTGTTGAGTCCACTTTCCCCAGGGACACCAAAGATGTCAATAATTGTTTCGCCCACGAGAATAGCCATCTGGTCGTCGCCATTGCTGTCTGCAGGGCCATTACCTTGAGCCAAATCAGGAGTAAAACCAAAGATAGCATTGAAGGAAGTGGAGTTAGCACCCACGACCAGAAATTGCCCAGGATTTAAGGTTCCCATGCTGCTCAAATCGATCGCAGTATTCGCAGTATAGGTTAAATTATTATTGGTCCAACGAACTAGTTTATGATTGGATAAATTGACGGGTAAGGCACTTCGGTTGTAAATTTCAATATACCGACCTTCCGTGTTGTTAGCCGGATCGGCAATTTCTGTAATGAGCAGTTGACCATACAGAGACAAAGGCACCAATCCCAGAAATAGGAGTTGTATGAAATGTTTCATGATAGGTAAATAAATTGGGGTAATTTGTCTTAAATCATGGTAAAACCATGTTTTTCAAAAGCTGATATAAATCATCAGTGGGCTCAAGGTCTATTGAATAGACGACAAAATGTATGTGTCATAGGCTATTCGTTTTTAGGGTAAGCCCAAGATATAAATAAATTTAAACAAAAAAAAAGTTTAAACAAATTGTGCTAGTAATTGATATAAACCCAGCCGCGATAAATTCTTTTTAGCTCATCGTTGAGGTATAAAACATAAAAATAGGTTCCAACTGGAACGATATGATCGGTGGAATTGGTTTGCCCCCGCCAAGGATTATCATTGTTTCCTTCAAAGATTAAAGTGCCGATTCTATTGAAAATTTTCAGTTCGTGATTGAGATGAACTCCGTATAGAAATTGAATGTTGAAATAATCGTTATTGCCGTCATTATTTGGAGAGAAACCGTCTGGAATGATGGGTTCGCAATCGGAAAGCGTTACATTGAGTTGCTGAATGGTATAGCAAAAAGGGGTTTCCAACCTGACGAACAAAGTTTGATCGGAGTCGAGCGAATAATCATTGTTCCAAGGCAAGGGATTAGCATGAGCATTGGCTTCTTGAAATGTTAAGTAAACACTCAGTTGATCCGTGCTATCGAACCCACCAGTTTCTAGAACGCTATCGAAATCAAAGTGAGCGGTGCCATCTGCCGTCCTGCACAATTCGACTGTTTCTAATTCTGGCTGAACGATGGTGCTTATTTCAACACTAATCATTAATCTTTGTTCGCTTTCACAGCCATTGATCACTTGACTGACATAAACCACCTGACCGTCATAAAGTGCATTTTGAGGATCTATGGGGTCTCCTCCTGCTGGGGCGTCATAAAATAAAAGGGATTCTTCGTTTACGGTTAAATCGCTGTAGAATGCCTCATCGCAAAACTGCTGATTTTCTGGTCCCGAAGGAGGAGCGACTTCATCGCAATTACTAGGTGTAAAACAATACTCTAATATTTTCAATTGGTGCACATTCACTGCTCCACCTGTTGCCGCTGTGAATCCCCAAAACAAATCATTGCCTCCACTAAAAATGACATTAGAAACGTCTAGATTAAAATCGAACATGAGCATACCATCAAAAGTCACGGTAATACTTTGTGTCGTAGCCGTCCATACAAAAGTAAAGTCATGCCAAAGGCCGTCCTCTATATTGGTCAAATCGTTATACGATACAAATTCGCTATGTGCTGCAATATTGGAATTGTTTCCATTGGCAATTACCGCGATATGATCACTGCTAGTAGGGTCATTACCACTATTGAACCAAGTGTCCATTTCCACGGCTAGGGAAGGAGCGATGCCTTGAAAGCCCAAACCACCACCAGAAAAGCCTTGGTTATTTGATAGAGGCTGGATGACAAAGGCTATACCGTCAGCTCCTGGACTGTCAATATTGCCAAAATACAATTGTGCTGACACGCTGAAGTCATTGTTAAAATCTATAGTATTAAAACTCCAAATTGCGCCAAAATCCGAGTTGATGGCCGAAGTAAGTCGAACGACATCATCAGTAAGCAGGGTAGCAGAGCCCGAATATTCGAAGAATTCCGACTCGAATGAAGAACAATAATTGACCTGACTCAGGCCTATGAACCAAATATTCGTTGTGAGAATGAATGCTACACAGACCTTTCTCATTACAATGTTATAAACCACAAGCCATGTCTTGTCCACAGCAAAGCGGGGACTTGATCTTACCGTGACAAGTAGGGCAGGCAGACACTTGTACTTCAGTTCCGTTGTCTAGTGTGATAAAACCATTTTGTAAAGGTTCTTGGCAAGTAGCACAACTGGCATTGACCTTCATACCGCAGGAAGCACATTCGTAAGTTGACATCATTAAAATTATTTTTGATAAAGATAAATATTTTTAAATGACCAAACCAATATTTAAACATTGGCTTGGCAATAAGATTTCGATATTATTTATTAATTAATGACATAAATAATTACTATATTTATCCATTCTAAAATATTAAATAAAACTTACATGGGAAGGAAAGGTATATCCAGATCAATCAAGAATAAAATCAAAAAATTGTTGTTTGAAGGTCATACGAGTAAAGAGGTAGCCAGTGAGCTTGGTATATCCGTTGCCACAATTAATAATTACAGACTACGCTTTAAAAGTCAAGGAGAACAGTTTCCCAATACGAGAGGGAGAAGGCCGAAAAATAAAAATGCTAAAAACTCTGAAATGATTTCGGCTTCAAAATCTGAAGAAGAACGAGTAGTGAAAGGTGTGAAATATTCTGAATTTACTTACATTATAGACGGAACAAAAATCATTTTCAATTCTCGGCCAAAAACTTTACTCATCAGTAAAAAGCGAATGTTGGTTGAGTTTTAATCAATAAAAAAAGACTACGGTCTGTAGTCTTTTCAAAAATAATCTTGTATAAGCATCTAAAAACAAGTGTTTTAACTTTTCTATTTTAAAAAAATAACGTATATT
>JALRKI010000163.1 GCA_023254815.1 Flavobacteriaceae bacterium | reverse complement strand
TTGGCCTATGATGGACTTGTGTTAGATTTATAGACCATTCATCCATCTCATCATATCGGAGAAACTTTCTTGAGAGACAGAATGGCCCATGTCAAATTCATGAAATTCGAATTTTAAATCAGCCACCTTTTTGAGCAATTCAGCCGATTGTCGTGCCCATTGTATTGGAATGACCATATCACCAGTGCCATGTGCGGCATAAATATTCAAATCACTCAAGGGTTGAGTTTGCCAATGGTCAGGTAACATTGCTTCGTTGCAATAGCCGCTTAAGGCGATGGTTTGTTTAATTTTTTCAGGAAAAGAGAAGGCCAAAGCATAACTGAGAATAGCGCCTTGGCTAAACCCCAACAAACATACTTGAGTAGCATCCAGATCCTTTTCCACACATATATGATCGATGAACTGACAGATTAAGTCTCTTGAGGTAATTGCTTGATTTATATCGCTAAATCGGCCTTCATCGGCATCAAAATTAATGGCGTACCATGCGAAACTATCCGGCCCTAACGGATAGGGTGCTCGAAGAGAAATAATGTGATATTGGGGTGGCAAATAATTCACAAAACTGAATAAATCAGCCTCATTGCTCCCATAGCCATGAAGTAATAACAACAATGGGGCTCGGCCCGAAGCGATTGATGGTAATCTCTCTAAATAATTTAAGTCTTGACAGTTCATAAAATGGAAAGTATTTTTTGAAAATAAGTTCCAATCACAGGAATGATTTTGGATTTACCTTGTCCTGCGCAAATCATGCCATATAGAAACATTGTCCCAAAAATAAACCAATAGACCAAAGTGTATTCCCAACGGTCCATATTACTGATAATCTGTCCAAAAGCTAAATACGTCAGCCAAAGCCCAAAAGACTGTCTCAAGTGAATTCGTAAGAATTCTGACTTTTCCTTGGGAACAAAATAAGCGAAAGCAAAACCGATAAGTGTCAAATAGGCAATGACGGCCCATTGTCGATTATTGGCGGTCATTTTGGTGCAATGGTATTGATTCCGTTAGCGATAACTCCGTGGACTTTTCCTTTGAGGGTTTGACCCAAAAAACAGCTGTTCTTTGATTTAGAGATCAAATTCTCTGACTTGACTTGATATGTGCTGTTCGGTGAAAACAAACACAGGTCGGCCTTGGCGCCAACTTCAATGGGATGAGATTCTATTTTAAATATTGATTTGCCGCGAGTTAGAGCATCAACGGCTTCAGCAGTACTCATTACGGACTGAAGGGCTCCAAATGCTGTTTCTAGCCCTACAGAACCAAAGTATGCCTGATCGAATGTCACTTGCTTCAGTTCTATGTTGAGAGGGTTATGGTTTGAAGTAACCAAATCTATAGTCCCATCTTTAACACCCTCTAACAATGCCATCTGATCAGCAGTCGTTCTCAAGGGTGGATTGAGCTTGAAATTGGTGTCGAAGTCCAGTAAAGATTCGTCAGTAAAAACCAAATTGTCAATAGCTACACTACAGCTCACATTTAAACCTACCGCTTTAGCTTGTTTGATCAGTTCAACACTTTCTTGACATGAAATAGTTGGAATGTGCAGTCTGCCTCCAGTATATTTTAATAATTCCAAATCTCTTTGAATTCGACTGATTTCTGAAGTAGAACTCATTCCTGGCAAGCCCAAACTGGTGCTAACGACACCCTCGTTCATAACCCCAACCTTAGATAACTTGCTGTCAAAAGGAAAGCTCATAACCAAGCCATCAAAATTACAGGCGTATTGAAGGGCTAATTTCAGAAGTTCTGCGTTTGACATATCAGTTTGATAGTCGTAGAAACCCACCGCTCCGTGGACGTGCATGTCATATAACTCGGCTAATTGGCTTCCTTGACCAGCCGATGATAACGATCCAAGAGGTTTTAGGGCACAAGCTTGATTGAGTCCTTTTGTCTTAACAAAATCAATTTGAGATGCCGAGCTTAAAATGGAGACAGGATTAGAGTTGAGAACAACAGAGGTGAAGCCTCCAGCCGCCGCAGTTTTGAGTCCGTTTTTAATGGTTTCCCTTTCTTCAAAACCTGGTTCCCCAAAAGAAACACTGCTGTCAAACCATCCTTGGGAAACATGCAAATCTTTGATGTCAATAACCTGAGCATCTGAAGATACGATATTGTCGTCAATTTGAACAATTTGGAAATCTTGAAGGAGTATGTCTTTGGTTTGCCTGTGAAAAGGATTGGAGGCGTCGATGATGGTGGCTGATTTTATCAGAATTTTCATCGTCAGGATTTTTTAGGTTTATATTGATCGGATGAGATCATGGTGAGTTAAATAGGGATTAAGTAACATTCTTTCTACTTCACAAATTTGATAATCAACCATTCAAGTCCAATTAAAATCAAGGCAAAAGTAAGAAACCATTTCCATAGCCCCCCTTTTTCTTTGTCTTTTTTTAGAGTATCAAAGGCTGGCGCAACTTCATCGAAAACCTTAAATTCAGAAAAGACCTCGTCGGAAGGAAAGTTGAACTGATTTTCTCTTCTATCAAAATTAAAACTCAAGGATTGCAATTCCTCTTGATTTTTTTTTACCACATAATTTCCAGCCTCTTGAATTTCGTCCTTGAGGTCCAAGGTAATAGACCTGCTGGTTTGAATTTGTAAAGGGATATAACTGTCTTTTTCATTTTCCACAACAATGGGATGTTCAGAACCGCTTTCCGAAATCACCTCAACCTTGTTTTTTTGACCAATGTTATAATACAAGGCGTTTTGTTGATCCGATGGAAATCCAAAATTGTAGAAAATAGGAACTATAAGGGGAGAGGATGTGAAATTGCTGTATTCGCCAGACAGTGGACCTGCCAAGCAAAGCAATTGCTCCGATCCAACGGCAAAAGGCTGACCCTCTGCATCACTCAATATTCGACCCAAAATAGGCATAATGGTCACATTGGAAGTGTAGGTGGGGTATTGAAAATTATTCACCTCAGATTCAAAAACTTCGTTGAAAATAGGGTGTCCGACGTGAACCTTGCTGATGGTTGTAGAGCTATTGCTTTGAGAAGTTTTAGGACTGTAAAGGGATAGTCCTAAAATGGTGTTATAATCTTCGTATTTTCCTTCTATACTAGGAATCAATAAGATACGTCCACCATCTTTAACAAATTGTTGCAGTCTAGTTACCAAAATTGAGTTGATGTTGCGGAGCTCATTCAGAATGAGTAAGTCAACAGTGCTGAGCTGGGCAAAATCCAATTGATTAGGCGTTTGGGATTGAAAGACAAATTCATCTTCGGTAAATATCCTCTGCAAATAATCTGAATTTTTTTCGCCAAGGGACAAAACATTGGGTTTGACCAAGGCTTGAATTGAGAAATATAAATTATTATCAAACAGTAGGTTAGAGTCTTCAACAGCTACATATCCATTCACTGCTCCAAGATCATTGAACGTAAAGGTGATTTCTTCATTATTTTGACTAAAAATTGTTTTTGTTTTAAGCTTGTCGTTAATAAATAGTTCTACAGGGATGGGATCATCGTCATAGCCTTGCTGTTTGATGTGGCAACCTAATTCTATGGTTCCGAATGACCTTTTTTTGAGGTACAAACTATCGATGCTGACTTGTTTTTCTGAATTGGGTTTAAAGCGAACTATACTTATTTTCTGTTCTGAAGCAATTAATGGACTGAGGTCAAAAGTGTTTTGAAAATCTGAAATAATCACGACATCAGAGCGTATTTTTTTCCTCTGCAACTCTTCCAATTGCAATGAAATTTGATTCAAATCGAAGGCTTTATTGCTGTAATCTAATTCTAATAACTCATTGCGAATTGCCCCAATGGTAGTTTCCGGAAACGATTCGTCCAAGGTCAACAAAGAAATTTTCTGGTCGTCGGGTAAGGCAGAAATCAATTCTTGAACGGCGGTTTTGAACAGGGTAGTTCCATCATTTTTAGCCGACATGCTCAAGGAATTATCTAAAAATATTGTTTGAAATAGGGCAGGGTCCCGCTTGGTGTCTTTCCAATTGGGCTGAGAGAATGCCAAAATAATGCAAGCCAGCAATAGTGTTCTATTGGCTAAAAGAAGCCATTTTTTGATGGATTTGCTCCGTCTTGTTTGGGCATTAATTTTTTCTAAAAATTGAACATTTGAAAAAGGAATGCGTTCAAACTTTCTGAATTGAAAGAGGTGCACTATGAGAGGAATTGCCAATAGACATAAGGCATAAAGGAAATGAGGATGTTCAAATATCATAGCGGCGGTGCTTTTGCGAACTTAAGGAAAATTGACCAATTGAGCTGCTTACAATCGTGGAATCTTAACAAAAGAAAAAATAATCCATCATAGACATCAATGAACGTTGAGTCATGAACAATTTGATGGCTTCCTGGGCTTCAGGATTGGCAACAGTTACAATAATTTGAGGCCTTACAAGGTTCTCAATAGCGGAAAAATGCAGCATTTTTTGACTGTAAATATCACGGCCTATTTTATTTGGATTGTCGCACATCCATAAAAAGGGAAGAGATTGACCTAAAAACAACCGCGCTAAATGCTTGCCTTTATATCCTGCACCCCAAATGACAAGGGGTCGTCGAGAATCGTAATGAAGCTTAACGAAGTATTTGAACTTCAAGTCCAAAAAATAGTTTTGAGCATAGTGTTCATGAGTTCTGGAAGTTCTACTGGGATAGTCTCGCCACAGGTGCAATTTATCTGCGCAAGGTATGCATTGGAGACCGGCCTCAAAAAATCGAAAGCTCAGATCGTAGTCCTCAGGATATATTTCGGGCGCAAATCCGCCACACCGTTCAAAATCATCACGATGAATCATCCAACAAGGAGAAGGAATTGGACATTCTTTATATAATTCTGCAAAGTTACTGCCTGAAGAAGTTAAATTGTTGAGCCATGATTCGTACTTGGCATATCCCTCGCTAATCCCAGTGTCAGAAAAATATGTCACTTGACCAACGGCCACATGACCCTTTCCTGACTTAGACAGCAGGCGAGAAAGGACTTCCAACTTGCTTTTTGTCATGATGTCGTCACTGTCCATTCTGGTTATCAATTCTCCCTTGGAACACTCATAAGCGGTTTGAAGGGCCGGAATAATTCCACTGCCCTTATTGGTCATGAGGTGAATCCGCTGATCCAAACGAGTGTAGCGTTTGACCAGTTCATAACTCTCGTCAGTGGAATGATCGTCAACCATGAGCAGCTCCCAGTTTGTATAGCTCTGCGCTAAAACGCTATCCAAGCATTCAGTTAAGAATGGACTGGTGTTCTTAAATGGCGTGATGATGCTGATTGT
>JALRKI010000102.1 GCA_023254815.1 Flavobacteriaceae bacterium | reverse complement strand
CCATCGACGATCAAATTGGGATAATACTGATGCAGATAAGAAACCGCTTCTTTTACTTTACGAGGTGAAGCTGTGTGGGATGAACCAAAATTGGAATAGGAAATCATCGCTACTATTGGCTCCAGACCGAACATTTTTACTGTTGTTGCGGTCATTCTAGCAATTGTTGCCAAATCCTTTGAGCTGGGATCAATATTGACTGATGTATCACTCAAAAATAATGGACCACGTTCAGTAATCAGAAGGTTTGTAGTTGCCGCTCTTGTAGCCCCATAATCTAATCCTATCAATTCCAACATTGGCTTTATTACCGATGGGAAGCTGCGAGAAAATCCTGTAATAAGGGCGTCTGCATCACCTTCATTGACCATCATAGCAGCAAAATAATTGCGTTCTCGCATTAATTTTTGGGCAGCCATCAGAGTCAAACCACTGCGCTTTCTTTGTTCCCAGTACACTTGGGCATATCGATTTCTTCGCTCGTATTCGTGGCTAGATTTTGGATCAAAAATGGGAACATTTTCATGGAAATCAATCTCAGCTTTCAATGCTTCAATTTTCTCATGATCACCCAAAAGAATGGGTAAGGCAATACCTTCGTCGTGAGCAATTTGAGCCGCTTTCAACACCGGCAAATGATCTGCTTCTGCAAAGACCAAAAGCTTGGGGTCGGACTTTGCTCTGTTGTGTAACAGTCTGACCAACTTACTGTCGTTGCCCAATCGTTCCAAAAGAGCTTCTTCATACTTTTCCCAATCTTCAATTGGTTCTCGGGCCACCTCCGATTCCATAGCCGCTCTGGCCACAGCCGGAGGAACTACTGAAATTAACCTTGGATCAAAAGGCTTTGGTATGATATATTCTCGGCCGTAAGTCAATTTTGTCTGATCGTAGGCGATATTCACTTGCTCAGGGACTGGCTCTTTGGCCAAATTTGCTAAGGCTCTCACTGCAGCCATTTTCATTGCTTCATTTATAGTAGTAGCCCGAACATCTAAAGCACCTCGAAAAATAAATGGAAATCCGAGAACGTTATTAACTTGGTTGGGGTGATCGGTTCGGCCAGTTGCCATAATGATATCCTTCCGAGTAGAAATAGCCAAATCATAGGGAATTTCTGGGTCGGGATTCGCCATGGCAAAAACAATCGGATTGTCTGCCATTGAGAGGAGCATTTCTGGCGTAACAATGTTTGAAATTGACAGACCTATAAATACATCGGCGTCTCTCATAGCGTCCTCAAGAGTATTTAAATCTCGATGAGTAGAAAATTCAATCTTTTCACTGCTCAAATTTTCCCTGTCGTTTCGAATAACACCCTTTGAGTCCAGCATTACCATGTTCTCCCTTACAGCTCCAAAAGCTCGGTATAAACGAGAACAAGAAATGGCTGCGGCACCTGCTCCACTAATGACAATTTTGACCTCATCCATTTTTTTACCTGCCAGCTCTACCGCATTCAAGAGGGCAGCTGCAGAAATGATGGCAGTGCCATGTTGGTCGTCATGCATCACAGGAATGCCAAGTTCTGCCTTGAGTCGTCTTTCTATTTCAAAAGCTTCAGGAGCCTTGATATCTTCCAAATTGATTCCACCGAAAGTAGGAGCTATGCGTTTAACTGTTTCTACAAACTCATCAACATTTTCAGTGTTAACTTCGATATCAAAGACGTCAATATCAGCAAAAATCTTAAATAAAACCGCCTTACCTTCCATTACGGGTTTGGAGGCCTCAGGGCCAATATTTCCTAATCCAAGTACCGCAGTTCCGTTGGTAATGACCGCCACCAGGTTTCCTTTAGCAGTGTACTTGTAGGAATTGTTCTGGTCTTTTTCTATTTCCAGACAAGGCTCGGCGACACCTGGGGAATAGGCCAACGACAAGTCCCTTTGAGAAGCGTATTTTTTCGTTGGCACAACCTTAATTTTTCCAGGTATTGGTTTTGCATGATAAATCAGTGCCTCATGTCTTTTCCGTTGCTCGCTCATAGATTTAAGAATATAATAATTGGCAAAGTTAATCTGTTGCTTCGTAACGAGAGCTTAAGTTAGCTAATCTTTTAAAAAATTGATATTCCGCTGGAGTCCCTTAAATTTTGTTCTTTGAACTGCGGAATGTTGAAATAAGTCATGAAAAACGTCTTCGGTGAGTTCTTCCCAATCGTTTTTAGTCATGGAAAGCAGGTCAGGGTGAGGAGTGAACAATGGTTCTTGATGAGGTTTTGAAAATCGATTCCATGGACAAACGTCTTGACAAATGTCACAGCCAAACATCCAGTTTTCGAACTTTCCTTTCATGGTGTTGGGCAAATTATCCTTCAATTCGATAGTAAAATAAGAAATGCATTTGCTCCCATCAACAACATATGGAGCAACAATCGCTTCTGTTGGGCAGGCATCAAGGCATGCCGTACAGCTACCACAATGGTCAGTGGTTGGCAAGTCATAATCCAAGTCGATGTCTAAAATTAGTTCAGCAATAAAATAAAATGACCCAACTTGTTGGGTGAGCAAATTACTGTTTTTGCCAATCCATCCTAATCCACTTTTGGCGGCCCAAGCCTTGTCCAACACAGGTGCGGAATCTACAAATACTCTTCCTCCAACTTCTCCGATTTCATCGCGAATAAAACGCATCAAAGCCTTGAGTTTTTCTTTGATGACAACATGATAGTCATTGCCCAAGGCATATTTTGACAGCTTTGGTGCACGAGTGTCTTCTTGAACTTCTTTCGGAAAATAGTTAAGTAAAACTGACACTACACTCTTAGCGCCCTCGACCAATTTCGTAGGATCTAACCGTTTGTCAAAATGATTAGCCATATAAGACATTTGCCCATGATGGTTGTTATTGAGCCATTGTTCCAGACGCGGAGCATCCTCCTCTAAAAAACCAGCACGGCTAACCCCACAAGACAAAAAACCGAGGCGCTTGGCTTCGGCTTTAATTAAAAACGTATGACGTGCTTTTGGATTCAAAATAGGCCACCCTGAATGTTCGTCCTGACTTTACCAAGGTGTTTATAGGCCAATTCTGTGACCTCTCGCCCCCTAGGAGTTCTCATAATAAAACCCTGTTGGATTAAAAAAGGCTCATAGACTTCTTCAATGGTTTCAGGACTTTCGCTGACAGCGGTGGCAATAGTAGTAATTCCAACAGGACCGCCCTTGAATTTATCGATTATTGTGGACAGAATTTTGTTGTCCATTTCGTCGAGGCCATAGGCATCAACATTCAACGCTTGAAGGCCGAAACGCGCAATATCCATATCGATGGTGCCATCACCTTTTATTTGTGCAAAATCTCTTATGCGACGCAGCAAGGCATTTGCAATTCTAGGGGTTCCTCTGCTGCGTCCAGCTATTTCAATTGCAGCCTCTATGGATATGGGGACCTTCAAGATTTCCGAGCTTCGCTGAACAATAGTTGACAAAAGCTCGGTGTCATAATATTGCAGCCTGCTACTGATACCAAAACGGGCTCGCATGGGCGCGGTCAACAGTCCCGATCTTGTCGTTGCTCCAACGAGGGTAAACGGTTCCAAATTGAGTTGAACTGACCTGGCATTAGGGCCAGATTCAATCATGATGTCAATTTTAAAATCTTCCATAGCCGAATACAGGTATTCTTCCACTATTGGGCTAAGACGGTGAATTTCATCGATGAAAAGCACATCGCGGTATTCTAAGTTGGTTAACAATCCAGCCAAATCTCCTGGTTTGTCAAGTACTGGACCTGAGGTGACTTTGATGCCTACCTTCAATTCGTTTGCCAATATATGCGCCAAGGTTGTTTTTCCTAGTCCCGGTGGTCCGTGAAAAAGTGTATGGTCGAGGGCTTCACGGCGATGATTGGCGGCTGCAACAAAAATCTGTAAATTCTCAAGAACCTGAGCCTGGCCGGTAAAATCGTCAAAACTAAGAGGCCTGAGGGCTCTTTCGATATCCTGTTCCTCGGGAGTAAATTGATCGCCTGTGGGATCCAAATGTTCGTTCATAAAGATAAAGATACTAAAAAAGCCCTCTAAGAGGGCTTTCTTTTTTAATGATGCAGTTCTTCTTCTCCTTCCTTGAGTGGAACATTCTGAGGGACAAAATCTTCGTCATGTCCGGGCTTAGAATAGTCATAAGACCATCTGTAAACGTGAGGAATGTCTCCTTCCCAATTCCCGTGAATGTGTTTGATTTCGGTGGTCCATTCCAAAGTATTCGAACGCCATGGATTTTTTGGAGCCTTTTTACCATAGAACATTGAGTGAATAAAATTGTAAATAAATACAATTTGAAAGACTCCACCCACTAGTGCAAAAATTGTAATCAAGACATTAACATCTGACAAATCGTCGAAAAGGGGGAAATTACTGTTGGTGTAATATCGCCTTGGCAATCCCGCCATTCCGATAAAGTGCATTGGGAAAAATAC
>JALRKI010000070.1 GCA_023254815.1 Flavobacteriaceae bacterium | reverse complement strand
CGGATCAGTTCATGAGCATTTTGATTGCGGAATTACTAAAACGCCAACGTCGGAATTCTTGGGTACAACGTTTTGTGCCTTTAGGGCATATTTTGCGCTACTTACCACATGGACTACTGTAATCCCATGAGATTTCAGTTTATTTGTCCACACAGCTGGATTTCCTGCCGAAGTAAACACTATCTTAACCTCTTCGGACAAAACCACTTCAATCAATTGGTCGATGTCTGAATATAATAAGGGTATATTAACTCCAAAAGGTTGGGATGTTGCCGCTTTACATTTTTGAATGTGTTCACGAAGTACCTCGGGATACATGCTTCCTGCTCCGATTAGTCCTAAAATACCAGCATTGCTAGATGCAGCCGCCAATTTCCAACCGCTATTCCAAACCATTCCCGCTTGAACTATAGGATGTTGGATGCCAAAAAGTTCACAAATTCTATTCATCACTATGAAATTATTCCAGATCCTAATAATTCATTATCGCGATACCATACTACGAATTGACCCTCCGTAATAGCCGATTGAAGTTCATCAAACACAACGTACATGCCTAGTTTACTGCGATACAATAAAGCCTGTTGCAGCGGTTGACGATACCTGATTCTAGCGTGTACTTTCATTTCTTGGTATGGCTCAAGAGACAAGTCCTCTCTCACCCAATGAACATCGTCATTGTTTACAAAAAGTGCCTTGCGGTAGAGTCCAGGATGTTGTTGGCCTTGACCAGTGTATATAATATTTTTATCGACATCTGTGTCAATTACAAACAAGGCCTCAGCAGTACCTCCCACATGCAAACCCTTACGTTGACCTTTAGTGAAATAATGAGCACCTTGATGTTTTCCGACTACTTTTCCATCGGTGAGTTGATAAGATATTTTGGCAGCCCAATAACGATATCGTTCTTCGTCACTTGAAAAATTTGGAATTTCATTGTGATATACCGACAAAGTATTGGGAATTTCGACAATATCGCCTTCCTTCGGGGCTAACTGCTGTTGTAAAAACACCGGTAGTTTTACCTTTCCAATAAAGCATAGTCCTTGTGAATCCTTTTTATTCGCAGTAATCAATCCTTGTTTTTGAGCTATACTTCTGACCTCTGGTTTGGTTAAATGGCCAATTGGAAAAAGCGTTTTTGACAACTGAGATTGTGACAATTGGCATAAAAAATAGGACTGGTCTTTCAATGGATCTTTACCCGATAACAAATGATATATGACTGTGTCATTCGTTTGGCTTTGGGTTACTTGACAATAATGTCCAGTTGCAATAAAATCTGCCTTCAGTTCTAAGGCCAATTTCAGAAAAATATCAAATTTGATTTCTCTGTTACACAACACATCTGGATTAGGGGTTCGTCCTCGTTGGTATTCTTCGAACATATAATCCACAATCCTAGTTTTGTACTCTTGACTAAGGTCAACGGTTTGAAAAGGAATACCAAGTTTTTGAGCTACTATCATGGCATCATGACTGTCCTCGAGCCATGGACATTCGTTTGAAATGGTCACCGTGTCGTCGTGCCAATTTTTCATAAAGAGCGCTATAACTTCATAGCCTTGCTCTTTCAACAGAAAAGCGGCTACAGAAGAATCTACACCACCCGAAAGACCGACAACTACGCGCTTCATGTGGCAAATTTACAAATTAAACTAGGGTTTACATCAGTATCCCGCAAAGACACTACTTTCGGGCGTTGCGTTGCTTTTCTGCTTGCTCCATAATCTCTGTCATTTTACGTTGAAAACGATTCTGAGCCTTTGGTGTTTTCTTATTCTCTTGAATTTGAGCATGAATTTTCTCTTCATCCAAAATCATATTTTTGATCACCAGCATGATGCCAATTGTGATTAAGTTGGAAACAAAATAATACAAACTCAATCCACTCGCATAGTTATTAAAGAAAATCATCATGAAAATTGGAGATAGATAGATCATTATTTTCATCATTTTAGCCATATCAGGCATTCCTTCTTGAGTGGGCTGGGCCATAGTTTGCTGACCAGTGGTCATTTTCATATAAAAGAAAATGGCAATTGAAGCCAATATAGGAAACAAACTGACATGATCACCATATAAAGGAATTCTAAACGGCAACTCGAAAATCGAGTCGTATGACGACAAATCGTCAGCCCACAAGAAAGATTTTTGTCTGAGATCGAAAGCCGTTGGGAAAAACATGAATAAGGCATAAAAAACGGGCAGCTGAATCAATGCAGGAAGGCAACCACTCATGGGATTCACCCCAGCCTTGCGATACAACGCCATTGTCTCTTGCTGGCGCTTCATGGCGTTGTCCTTAAATTGAGCATTGATATCGTTCAGCTCCGGACGCAATATTTTCATTTTTGCTTGCGACAAGTAGGACTTATACAATACTGGAGAGAGTACCAGTCGAACCAGTATTGTCATCACAATAATGGCTATTCCAAAAGGGAAAATTCCGCTTAAAAATCCAAACAATGGAATAAACAACGCTCTGTTTATCCAACCAAAAATTCCCCATCCAAAAGGAATACTGCGCTCCAGATTCTTGTCAAACGATTTCAAAATGGTGTTGTCTGTAGGACCATAATACCATTCGAAGGACTCTCCAAATTCACCTCCTGATCTACTTACTGGCAAGACGGCCTTGTACTTTTTGGTGAACAACGAATCTATATCCTCATTCTGAACCAAATCATTTGAATAGAATTTTACATCATTAAGAGAATGATCAGGGATTAAAATTGCACTAAAGAAATGCTGGCGAAAAGAGAGCCAGTCGACCTCAGACGATGTCTCATCGTCATCACCTGTCTGTGATAATTTACTGATTTTATCGCCCTCATGCTGATAGGTAAGTCTGGTGTATCGATTTTCGTAACTGATACTTTTCGCTTGACGAATACCCTTCTGTTCCCAGGTCAATACTGTCGATTTGTTAGCGTCAACAACATCGCTCAATCCTTGTGATCTCAAGGAGAACTTCATCATATAGCCTTTTGATGGAAGCTCGTATTCAAATTGAATAAATTGTCCAGGCCCAATCGAGTCGGTCAAAGTAACTATTTGAGAATCTGATTTTTGACTTAATTTAGTCGTGAAAAACCGTCCTTTAGAAGAGTAATTGAGCCCACTATTGGTGGAAAAATCTAATCCTAATTTCGAATTGTCCCCATTGACCAAATATAAAGGCTTACCTTTGTAATCCTCAAATGATTTCAAACGAACCTCCACCAAATCAGCTCCTTTGGACTGGACCGCAATAGCAAGAACATCATTTTCAAGGGTAGTAATCTTGTTTTCCTTTACGACTTCGGGTGTAATAATTTCAAGAGACTGTTCTGTCAGCGAAGGGTCTTCCGAAACTGTTTTATCAGGAGTTTTTTGTTGAGTAATGGTTGATTCCTTCTGAGCAGATTGCGGCTGTTTCTGTTCGAATTCAGCTTTATTTTGATATAACATCCAAATCAAAATCGCAAAAATCAAAATAAACCCGATAATGGAATTGAGGTCAAATTTTTTTTCTTCCATAATAAATACTTTAAATGATACCTAGTTTAGGGCTGCTGTATTTTTTTTTGACGACACCGCATATTTAAGTGAAGCCTCGATAAAGTTTACAAAAAGCGGATGTGGATTTGCCACTGTGCTTTTGTATTCTGGATGGTATTGGACGCCAATAAACCAGGGATGTCCAGTTAGTTCAATGATTTCGACAAGACCTGTTTCTGGATTTGTTCCTGATGCCACCATTCCTGCATCAGTAATCATTTTTCTGTAGTGGTCATTAAACTCATATCTATGGCGATGGCGCTCTTTTATGGAATCTGTCCCATAAATTTTATACGCCAAGGTATCTTTCACGATATGGCACCCCCATGATCCTAGTCTCATGGTGCCTCCTTTTTCAATAACCGAATTTTGACTTTCCATCAACGAAATGACCGGATCAGGTGTGTTTTCATCCATTTCTGTCGAATTGGCATCTTTCAAATTCAAAACATTTCTAGCAAACTCAATTACTGCCATTTGCATTCCTAAACATATTCCAAAAAATGGAATGCGATGTTCACGAACATATTGTACGGCTGCAATTTTACCCTCTATTCCTCTTTCACCAAACCCAGGCGCAACAACAACCCCGTGCAGATGAGACAAGAGTGAAGATACATTTCCAGATTCTAGGGATTCCGAATGTATGCATTCGACCTCAACAGCAGTACTGTTCTCAGCACCAGCATGAATAAAGGATTCAAGGATTGACTTATAAGAGTCTTGTAATTCGACATATTTTCCTATCAAACCAATTCTGATGACATTTTCAGGATTTTTATGACGAAATAAGAATTTATTCCACTGTCCTAATTCCGGTTCCTTCCATGGAAACCCTAATTTTTTAAGCACTACTTTGTCAAGTCCTTCCTCCAACATCAGGTTGGGCACATCATATATGGTCGAAGCGTCAATAGACTGAATGACGGCATCTTGTGCAACGTTGCAAAATCTAGATATTTTTGACCTGATTTTTACCGAGAGTTCGTGTTCGGTTCGACAAACCAAAACATCGGCCTGAACCCCACTTTCCATCAAGGTTTTAACACTGTGCTGGGTGGGTTTTGTTTTCAATTCACCTGCCGCTGCCAAGTAAGGGATAAATGTGAGGTGAATTACAAGCACATTTTCATAGCCCAATTCCCATTTCATCTGACGCACCGCTTCGATATAAGGCAAGGATTCGATGTCTCCTACTGTTCCACCTATTTCGGTGATGACAATGTCAAAATCGCCAGACTTTCCAAAAACCTGAACTCTTTCTTTAATCTCATTGGTGATGTGAGGAATGACTTGAACAGTTCGTCCTAAAAATTCACCCCTTCTTTCTTTGTCAATCACACTTTGGTAAATTCTTCCCGTGGTCACATTGTTGGCTCGAGAGGTTGGAACATTGAGAAATCGTTCGTAGTGCCCTAAATCCAAATCCGT
>JALRKI010000113.1 GCA_023254815.1 Flavobacteriaceae bacterium | reverse complement strand
AAACCCGATATTAGGGATGTATTGATTGCATTCTTTGGAGGCCTAGCCTTGATTATAGCTAAAACGAAAAAGGGGACCATTGCTTCCTCTATTTTTGGAGTTGCTATTGCTACGGCCTTAATGCCACCACTTTGTACCGTTGGATTTGGTTTGGCAAAGGGAGGTTTATTAGGATGGGAATATGCCTTAGGTGCGCTGTATCTATTCACTATTAATACCATTTTTATCGGCTTGGCCACCTTTATAGTCCTTAAAGTGCTGAGGTTTCCAATGCAAAAATATGCCAACTCAAAACGTAGAAAACTAGTTGCTCGATTGGCTTCAATTTTGGCCATAGTTGTGATGATTCCAGCTGTATATACCTTTGTTCAAGTGTATAAGAAAAACGTGTTTGAAACCCAAGCGGGTGCTTTTATTCAAAACGAAATTAGAGTTAACAAAGCCCTTCAACTGTTATCTGTGGAGGTTTCATTTGAAGACAACTCTATTGAACTTAATTTTTTCAATGAAATTGGTGCCGCCACCAAAGCAGATTTGATTAGTGAACTGCGCTATAATGAGGCCTACAAGGATCTTAAAGACGTCGATTTGAAAATACTGGGTAGCGACACCAGTAGTTATGAAATCATTACTAAGGTCTATGAAGACACCCGTCAAATCTTGAAAGAAAGAGAAAAGCAAATTGAGGAAATGAAGGCCGAAATCGAAGAACTCAAAGGGCAACTTGAGAATTCAAAGACCAGTTCAGTTGGTGAGAATTTAGATATTTTGGAAGTACTGAAGTCTATAAGAGGAGAATTTGCTTCAGTAAAAAATATTTTGATCAATCAAACTTTTTCGAGTACTGACATGAAGTCTATCGATACCAGCTATGTTTTCCGAGTTCAATGGAATGAATCTGCGAAAAACCAAGACGAAGTAAAGTTACTCTTGAAAGACTGGGTTGAAACAAAATTCAAACTAAAAAATGTGACTGTGACCGAAGCTGCGAATTAAGGCTGTTGGTTATACATTCGACGCACTTTTCTGAACAATTCAGAAGAATAAACAAAATTGGTTACGGCTTCGTTGTCAGTTTTGAAAATGTTTTCGTTCGAGCCTTCCCAAGCCTTATGTCCGTCTTTGAGAAAGACAATTTTTTGACCAATTTCCATTACCGAGTTCATGTCATGCGAGTTGATCACTGTTGTAATGTTAAATTCACTGGTGATTTCTAGAATCAAATTGTCAATAACAATCGCCGTTTTAGGGTCAAGGCCAGAATTGGGTTCATCGCAAAAAAGGAATGACGGATTGTTAACAATAGCTCGGGCAATGGCAACTCTTTTTTGCATACCTCCCGATGCTTCACTAGGAAATTTATGATATGAATCTTCAAGTTTCACCCGTTTGAGAACGGCATGAACTCTATCTTCCATTTCGCTCTTGTTTTGGTTGGAAAACATGCGCAACGGAAATTTGACATTTTCCCCTATAGTCATAGAATCAAATAACGCCCCGCCTTGAAATACCATACCTATTTTTGATCTCAATTGTCGTTTTTCAGATTGGCTCAGGTCGTTGTATATTTTGCCGTCATAAGAAATACTCCCTGTTTCGTAAGGAAACAACCCAAGTAGGCATTTGAGAAAAACGGTTTTTCCAGATCCGCTTTGCCCGATTATCAAATTTGTTTTTCCCTTTTCAAACGTTGTAGATATGCCTTTAAGCACCTCTACAGATTCAAAAGACTTATGAAGATTTTCAACTACAATCATTAGCTTAGAATCAATTGAGTGATAATGTAATTGGACAAAATAATGGCGACACTTGTCCAAACAAATGCTGTTGTGCTGGCTTTTCCAACTTCCAACGCCCCCCCTTGCATATAATAGCCGTGGTAGGAAGGAATGGTTGCTAACATAAAGGCGAATACAAAGGTTTTAATAAATGCGTATGCCAAATGAAAAGGAATAAAGTCTAACTGAACTCCCCAAATGTAATCGCTTACAGAAGTAAAACCGCCATAATAGCATGCAGCCATACCTCCCAATACACCCAAAAACATGGCAATGGAAATTAAAAAGGGATAGAGCAACATTGCGATTGTTTTGGGAAAGACTAAATAATTGATTGAGTTGATACCCATGACCTCTAAAGCATCGATTTGTTCGGTGACTCTCATCGTTCCAATACTGGATGTAATGAAGGACCCGACTTTGCCTGCCATGATGATAGAAATAAAGGTTGGTGCAAATTCCAAAATGACCGATTGACGAGTAGCAAATCCTACTAAATATTGCGGAATCAAAGGATTGTTGATGTTCAAAGCAGTTTGAATAGTGACCACCCCACCAACAAAAAATGAGATAAATGCAACTATACCAAAAGAGCCAATAACCAAATCGTCAACATCTCTAAGTATAAGACCACGCATAACTGACCATTTGGTCGGTTTATTAAACATATTTTTTATCATCAAAAAATATGAACCGATATGATGAAGGGTGCGCAACAATGTCTAAATATTAACAGATTTGAACTGAACACAAACCTAATGAAAAAAGCTCGTATGAGAGTCTTTTAGAATAAGTTTTAACGGGTGTTGATGACATTATTCATTCTAATTTTATTTAACTTGCTCAAAATTTTGACCATGAAACTAACCTTGTTTTTATTCTTGTTTTTGAGTTTTCATTTTTTTGCTGATGCTGAGGCGGCAGACTTGAAATTAAATGAATTGTCCAATACTTTGACGCCTCCCAAGAAAACTAAATTGGTTGTTGGAATAGTAGTCGATCAAATGAGGTATGATTATTTGACGCGGTATGAATCTCGTTTCGGTGAGGGCGGTTTCAAAAGAATGATCAGAGAAGGGTTTAATTTTATGAACAACAATTTTGATTACGTCCCCACATATACTGCGCCAGGACATGCTTCTGTATTTACAGGAACTACACCCAAGTATCATGGCATTATTTCAAATGATTGGTATGATCGGACTGATGGTAAAATGATTTATTGTGTTGATGATGATAGTCATCAATCTGTCGGAACCTCGAGTAAGGAAGGTCAGAAATCACCCCGTAAAATGACCGTTACCAGTTTTGCTGATGAAAACAGACTTCACACCCAATTTCGAGGTAAAACCATTGGTATTGCAATAAAAGATCGTGGCGCAATTTTGCCTGCCGGGCATACGGCAAACGGAGCCTATTGGTTTGTTGGAGGCAATGAAGGTGTTTGGGTAACTAGTGATTATTATTTGAATCA
>JALRKI010000029.1 GCA_023254815.1 Flavobacteriaceae bacterium | reverse complement strand
TGTTGTAACCGATAATATTGGAAATAGTACTACATTTGAAAGTGTCTTCTACCGTCAATAAAAAATTTAAGGTCGTCCGTATTTTTTTGTTCGCGCTTTGCTGCATCGTTGTCAAATTGGAATTGGCGGCTCAAAATGCCGTTATTACCGGAGTGATATTGGACTTGAACAATAATCCAATAGTTGACGCAAATATCAGCTGTAATACATCTGGTGCTGTTTCTAACAGCAACGGTTTTTACTGGTTAGAAGTTCCCTCTGGTCAAAATATTAATGTCGAATTCTCCCACCTGAGCTACCAAAAATTTTCGGCCACTTTTAACTTAGAAGCCAATACAATTTTTGAATTCAATCCAGTTTTACAATTTGAGATGGAGCAAATTGCTCCAGTAGTGATAACCAAAAGCAATAGGACTGAAATTGAAGGCATTACTACCATTTCCCCTCAAATTTTAAGAACAATTAAAGGTGCACAACCAGGAGTTGAAAATATTTTGAAAACACTTCCGGGAGTTTCGATCTCAAACGAACTGAGCACCCAATACAACGTTCGTGGAGGTAATTTTGACGAAAACTTAGTCTATGTCAATGGAATAGAAATCTACCGACCATTCCTAATCCGATCGGGTCAACAAGAAGGACTGAGTTTTGTCAATAGCAGTTTGGTCAAAGATCTGAATTTTTCTGCAGGGGGATTCCAAGCCAAATATGGCGACAAGCTTTCAAGCGTTTTAGACATTGAATACAGGACTCCGATTGACGCGAGAGCCAGTATAGAAATGAGCCTTCTAGGGCTCTCTGCTACGCTTGAAGGGGTGTCAAAAAACAGCAAGTGGAGTGCCCTATCAGGGTTTCGTTACAGAAACAACAGTTTACTGGTCAATTCACAAGAAACCGAGTCGAATTTCAAACCTGCCTTTGCAGATCTTCAGCTTTTGCTAACCTTTAACTCCAATAGAAAATGGAGTTATAGTCTTTTGAGCAATGCGAGCATCAACTCTTACAATTTCCAACCAAAAACCCGACAAACCAATTTTGGAACGATTGACCAGCCAATGGCTCTGCGTATAGTCTATGAAGGACAGGAGAAAGATCGTTATCAAACTTTAAACAGCGCTTTTTCTGCTCATTACAAGCCTAATGCTCAACTTCATTTTAGCCTTATTGGCTCCATTTTTCACACCATAGAGCAAGAATATTTTGACATCATGGCGCAATACAGTTTGGGAGAAGTCAATAGTAATATTGGAGACGAAGACTTTGGGGATGTCAATTATGTTCAAGCCATTGGAAGTCAATTGAACCACGGGAGAAATGACCTGGATGCGCTCATCGGTTCCTTAGAAATCAGAGGAGAATATAAGCGTTTAGGGCACCTTATCTCTTGGTCAACCAAATACAACAAAGAAGATATTCGTGATAGATTAGTAGAATGGGAAGTTATTGATTCTGCAGGATTTTCCATCGACCCTCCTGATCTTGGCATTTTTCAGAACCAACCCTACGAGGCCAATGTTGGTCCATTAGTACCCTACAGTAACGTTAGAGTAACTCAAAACGCAGTAATAGATCGACTTCAAGCCTATTTGCAATACAGTTATAAAGGAGACTACCAAGGGCATGAGGTCTTTGCCAATTTGGGTACTAGAGTAAATTCATGGCAAGTAGGTGTAAAAGATAGTGACGTCAACACTCAATCGGTATGGAGTCTAAGAGCCCAATTGGCTATAAAGCCTAAAAAAAATCCAGATTTGCTGTGGCGAGTGAGTGGAGGGTTTTATCATCAACCTCCTTTTTATCGTGAACTGAGGAATGCGAATGGGAAGGTAATTCCCAAGGTCAAAGCGCAAAAATCGATTCATGCTGTTTTGGGAAATACCTATAGTTTTGATTTGTGGAACCGGCCTTTTAAATTGAATTCGGAGGTTTATTACAAAAAATTGAGCGATCTCAATCCTTACACCGTTGAGAATGTCAGGATACGTTATTCGGCAGATAACAACGCACGGGGCTATGCTTATGGGTTTGATTGGCGGATGAATGGTGAGTTTGTTCCTGGTACAGAATCTTGGTTTAGTTTTGGTTATCTCAAAACTGAAGAAAACATCAATAATCGTGGTAACATTGCTCGACATTCAGATCAGAGGTTGAAGTTTGGCATCTTATTTCAAGATTATGTACCGAACATTCCCAATCTAAAAATGTATCTCAATTTGGTCTACAACACTGGTGTCCCGGGAGGATCTCCAAGTTATGCCGATGTCTATCAATATCAAAATCGGCTCCCAGATTATAAAAGAGCCGATTTGGGTCTCACATATCACATGATTCAACCCAAAGAAAGCAACAAAGGAAAAACTATTGAATCGCTTGAATTTGGACTGGAGTTGTTCAATATTTTCAACGTACAAAATTCCATCACTAACACTTGGGTTCGGGATTCCTATTCCAAATTGCAATATGCCATTCCCAATTACCTGACCTCAAGAATCATTAATTTCAGAGCTGGGGTTTCTTTCTAGGCAGCAGAGGTCACCAATTCTTTTAAGACATCAACCAAAAAATCGATTTCTTTTGGGGTATTCATGGCACTGAATGAAAATCTAATAGATGGTTTTGACAGCTCTTCGGCGGATAAAATGGCTGCCAAGACATGCGAGCCAGAATCGCTTCCACTTTGGCAGGCACTGCCCTTGGAGCACGCAATTCCTTTCAAATCCAGTTGAAACAGCAAGAGTGGAGATTTTTCGGCAGATAGTGGTAAACGAACATTGACAAGGGTGTAGGTTGTATCCTCAAGGCGATCTGAATCACCATTGAATTTAACCTCAGGCATTTCTTTTTTTAGTCTAGTGACAAATTGATTTTTTAAAGAAATGATGTATTTCTTTTCTTGATCAAGTTTTTCCAATGATAACTCTAAAGCCCGGGCCAT
>JALRKI010000181.1 GCA_023254815.1 Flavobacteriaceae bacterium | reverse complement strand
AGATGAAGATACATTGCAATAGAGCTGGTGCAGTTGTAACTGAGATTTAGCATACTCGCAGAGTAATCTAATCGCCTCATTTCCAAAACCTTTACTTCGATTTTCTTCTCTATGAATAATGATACCAACTCCAGCACGCTTGTGAAAATGATCAAAGTCAAAAAGATCAACCAGCCCAACAGATATTCCTAATTTAGTTTCAATTACTAATCTCAGTTGCTTGGTGGTGTAAATATCCAAAAGGGCAGATTCAAGATATTCTTTAATGGCAAATTTTGAAAACGGGGTAATGGTGTTTCCTAAATGCCAAAAGTCAGGATCATTTTCAACGGTATAAACAAATTCAAGATCCTCTGGCTCGAGGGCGCGCAATCTAACAATATTGCCATTCAGCAAACTCATGACAATTCTCCTTTAAAAACAAAACACGCTGGACCTGTCAGTTCGATATTTTCAAAGCCATTGGAGGTTACCGCAAATTTCACTTTCAACCTTCCCCCTTTCATGACTATTTTCAAGTGTGACTTTTCAGTCCGTCTTGTCTGGTGCATAGCTAAAGCCACTGCAACCGCACCCGTTCCACAGGACAGTGTCTCCCGCTCCACGCCGCGCTCAAAGGTTCGGACTGCAAATCGCTCTTCGTCCAGCTGCTCTACAAAATTAACATTGGCACCTTCTGGAGACAACTCGGAGTGACTTCGTAAAACCAATCCATTTGCGTCAACGTTAAATTGTTCAAGATCATCGACCATCAAAACTAAATGGGGAGAACCAGTATGAATCCACATCCCTCCTAATAACTGTCGTCCAAATTTCACAGGACGGATATCTACAGTTATTTCACTATTATTAATCCAAGCTTTATGCGGCCCGTCACTGGCCAAAAAGGTCACTTCATCGACTACCATTCCAAGGTGTTTAGCAAACAGTACTGCACATCGTGACCCATTACCACAAAGAGTCCCTTCTGCTCCATCAGCATTAAAATACTTCATTTCAAATGGATAGACAGGATGACTATTCAATAAGATCAAACCATCGGCTCCAATACCAGTGTGATAGGCACACAGATTTTGAACAGTTGATTGATCCGTAAAATGAAATTCATCCTCGCGATTATCGATCAAAATAAAATCGTTTCCAGCACCGTGATACTTAAAAAAATGTTTGGCCATAGGTGACAAATTCAACCGATTGATTTGTGAGGACAAGGATACAAAAAATACCACTAACAGGCTGTTAATAATGAATTATTATGCTGTTAAATGAGCGTTAAAGTTCTGAAATTGGCGCAATATTTGATTAATTTTCGATGTTTTAAAATTATTATTTAATTCAAATTTTTATTTTATGAAAAAGTATGGTTTATTCATTCTGTCAGCACTTTTTGGGGGCATGATTGCGCTTGGAGGATACAAAGTGTTTTTTGAAAATTCCTCAAAAATCATATCAAACTCTCAGCTACCTTACAATTCATCAACGGTCATTCCAACCAATTTCAATCACATGCCAACAGGCATAACAACCAATGCCACCACCATTGACTTTTCCGAAGTCGCAGAAAAAAGCATCCATGCGGTGGTGCATGTAAAAAACACGAGCCAAGTTGGTACTTACAGAAGTATTCAAGATTTGTTTAACAACCGTCAATCTTTCAGAGAAGAAGTTGGAACAGGTTCTGGGGTAATCATTTCCCCCGATGGATATATCATTACCAATACCCACGTTATAGATAACGCAAGTGAAATTCAAATAACCACCGAAAACAATAAGATTTATGAAGCAAAGTTGATGGGTTTTGACAAAAATATTGACATTGCTTTGCTCAAAATTGAAACCAAAGAAGATCTGCCTTACATGATTTTTGGTGACAGCGACATGGCCAAGGTAGGAGAATGGGTTTTGGCAGTCGGAAATCCATTTAATTTAAATTCAACCGTAACCGCTGGCATCATTAGTGCCAAATCGAGAGATTTGAATGGTGGCTATGACGGAAACATTCAGGCTTTCATCCAAACTGATGCCGCCATCAATCCAGGTAATTCTGGTGGAGCATTAGTCAATACTAATGGTGAGTTAATTGGCATCAACAGTGCCATCACCTCCATGACAGGCTCCTATGTGGGCTATTCATTTGCTGTTCCGAGCAATATTGCGCGAAAAGTTGTCGAAGACCTTATTGAATTTGGAAACGTTCGCAACGGAGTCCTCGGAGTATCTGGCAGGGTCTTGAATAGTGCCATCGCCGATTCTTATGGCATTTCCGAGACACAAGGTTTTTATGTCAACGAGGTGGAGAACAATTCTGGTGCTCAAAAAGCTGGTGTCAAAATAGGTGATGTGATTGTAGAGGTGGGTGGAATTAAAATATCCAAATTTTCAGACCTTAAAGGCTATTTAAACAGCAAACGTCCGAATGATGTGGTTTCCGTGGTCATCCATCGCAATAACAAAAAATTAGATTTCAATGTCAAACTCTCTGGAGAAGAATTTGTCGGTCTTGAACAATTGTGGAATATGGAACTCTCAGAGCTTCCAAAGGACTATAAAGCGAGCGGATTCTCTTCGGGAGTGTTGATCAAAAAGAATTCCAATTCCGAACTTGTCAACGAATTCAACCTAGGCAAAGGCTATGTAATAACTCGAATAAACGATATGGCAATTAATTCTATCACAGACATCAAGGCCTTTAAGTCGAAATATGGCGACAGCTTTACGGAAGATTTCAGGAGAATTGAATTACTCAGCCCTGAGGGTGAAAAATTTAGTATAACATCTTATTATTAGCACGACAGCCAGTAAATAAGTGTTTCGACCTACAGAATGACTTGCCTTGTTGAAAAGGGTCCTTCAATTAGGCTCAGAAAAGACTTCTGATTCAATCAAAATTTGCATCTTGCAAAAAAAATTCTTCATGAGAATCGATATCATATCAGTTGTCCCCGAGTTATTGAACAGCCCCTTCAATGCTTCAATACTTAAAAGGGCTATTGATGCAAAATTGGCAGAAATTCATGTCCATAATTTAAGGGATTTTGCCTCTGATCAATATAATTCTATTGACGATTATCAGTTTGGCGGTGGAGCTGGAATGGTGATGATGGTTGAACCAATTGACAAATGCATCACCAAACTCAAGTCTGAACGTGACTATGACGAGATCATCTACTTGTCACCAGATGGAGATTCATTCAACCAAAGCATTGCCAACCAATTGTCCCTGCATCAAAATATCATCATTCTATGCGGACACTACAAAGGGGTCGATCAGAGGGTAAGAGATCATTTAGTCACTCGTGAAATTTCGATTGGTGATTATGTACTTTCTGGAGGAGAATTGGCAGCAGCTGTTGTATGTGATGCTATAATTCGATTAATCCCAGGGGTCCTGGGCAACGAAACCTCGGCTTTGACGGACTCCTTTCAAGATGACCTGTTGGCACCGCCCATCTACACTAGACCAAGATCTTACAATAACTGGGACGTACCTGAGCTTTTGTTTTCGGGCAATTTTCCGGAAATTGAAGCTTGGCGAGAGGCGCAGGCCATTGCTCGAACCAAAGCCAAACGCCCAGATTTATGGGCAGACGATTCGGACTAAAAATATTAGTAGAATGGTGTTGCAGAATTACATTTATTAGTTATTTTTGCAGCCTGTTGGAACGAACGATGTCGTAAGTTCTTTTTTAAAAGGTGATATGAGCGATGTTAAAGTGTCGGTCAAGAAATATGTTATTCCTGAAAATCTTAAGAATAAAAATTATTCAACTGATGAGGAATATAGAGAAAATTTTAAAGAATGGATTGAAAAGATTTG
>JALRKI010000177.1 GCA_023254815.1 Flavobacteriaceae bacterium | reverse complement strand
AAAAGTGAGGTTGTCCAATATCTTGATCGTTGGAGGCTTGAGGTAAAGGATGAAGACCGAGAGAATTTTCTCGCTGGTGAATTAGTCGAACCTAAGAAACAAATCATTTACTATGTGGATCGTGCAACCCCGGAAAAATGGGTACCCTATATCAAGGCAGGGATTGAAGACTGGCAAGTTGCTTTTGAGGCAGCAGGATTTAAAAATGCCATAATTGCCATGGACCCACCAACAGTCGAGGAAGATCCAGACTGGTCGCCAGAAGACGTGCGTTATTCGGTTGTACGTTATTTGGCTTCTCCCATTCCAAATGCCAACGGACCCCACGTTAGTGACCCAAGAAGTGGTGAGATTTTGGAATCTGACATCAACTGGTATCACAACGTGATGACCCTATTGAGAAACTGGTATTTTGTT
Source organism: Flavobacteriaceae bacterium (assembly GCA_023254815.1). Lineage (GTDB taxonomy): Bacteria > Bacteroidota > Bacteroidia > Flavobacteriales > Flavobacteriaceae > JALRKI01. The sequence goes on along the minus strand of JALRKI010000177.1, from coordinate 6,263 downwards.
CAGACTGCTGCCATAAATCCTGAAGCGCAATCTGTTGCTTTTAAAGATGAGATTATGGGTAGGCTGATTCGTTTTGTATCCTCTCACGAAGTGGGTCATACTTTAGGGCTACCTCATAACATGGGAAGCAGTGTAGCTTATCCTGTGGATTCTTTGAGGTCTGCTGAGTTCACCCAAAAATATGGTACAGCACCGTCTATTATGGACTATGCGCGATTCAATTACGTGGCCCAACCTGGCGATGAAGGCGTTAGTTTGATGCCCAATGTAGGACCTTACGACAAATATTCTATCAATTGGGGCTATCGACCTATTCTCGATGTATCAGCTACCGATGAGAAACCCATCTTGGATCAATGGATATTAGAAAAGGCTGGAGACCCAATCTATCGATTTGGCGCACAACAATGGAGCGTAATTGATCCAAGCTCTCAAACTGAAGATCTTGGGTCCAATGCAGTTGATGCCAGCCAATATGGGATTATGAATCTAAAAAGAATTGTCCCTCGATTGATTGATTGGACCGAAGAAGATGGTAAAAATTACGACGATTTGGACGAGTTGTATGGTCAGGTTGTTGGTCAGTTCAATCGCTATATGGGCCACGTTTCAGCCAATATTGGAGGAGTCTATAAATACTCTAAGACCTACGACCAGGAGGGTGCAGTGTATTCACATGTTGATAAAGCTCATCAAGAGAGATGCTTGCGGTTTTTGCAATCAGAATTGTTTGCAACTCCAAACTGGCTGCTTGATACAAACATCTTCAACAAAATAGAATCTACCGGCGCACTGACTCGCATCAGAGACATGCAGGTGCGCACCCTTAACAGTTTGTTGTCGGCTAGCAGACTTGAACGTATGATAGAAAATGAGGCCCTCAATGGATCTTCGGCCTATACCCCTTTAGAATTCATGGGCCAGTTGACTGATGGGCTTTGGAGAGAATCGACTCCAGATGCCTATCGCCGCAATTTACAGAGAGCTCATGTTGATCGCTTAGAGAGTTTACTAAAAGAGAATGATTCGGATGTTCGAGCTTTAGCGATGATGCAATTGAAAAAGGTGCAAAAATTCGCTAGAAATAAATCAGGAGGGAACAGCATGTCTGGTGCCCACTTTAATGAAATAAATGCAAGAATTTCAACAATACTGGAATAAAACCATTTATTAGTTATTTGAAAACCCCTTAGTCATAAGGGGTTTTTGTTTGTATGACAGACAAGACCATGCGGTTGTTGTTTTTTCATTAAATTTGAAAGTAAGCATTCCCAAAAATCAAACCAGTTATGAAAAGAATTAGTTTTCAACTTATTGTGACGAGTTTTGTCCTTTTTTCAAACATATTACAGTCACAATCCGAACACGATTTATATAGTATTATAGGCAAGGTATCAGAACAAAGGATTGCAAAAGACATTGAGATCTTAACAGAATTTGGCACGCGACATACTTTAAGTGATACTTTGAGCAATACAAGAGGAATTGGAGCTGCTAGGCGCTGGATTAAGTCGGCTTTCGACACCATATCGGATGATTGCAACGGATGTTTAGAAGTGTTTTATCAGAAAAACTTAGTCCTCAAAGGTGACAACGAGCGTATTGTAAAAGATGTATGGGTTGTCAATGTGGTAGCCATCAAAAGGGGGACAAAATATCCCAATAGATTTGTGTTGATGAGCGGAGATATCGACTCTAGGGTTAGTGATCCGACGGACTTCACATCTGAATCGCCAGGAGCTAACGATAACGCCTCCGGTATGGCTGGCACCATTGAGGCTGCTAGAGTGTTAAGTTCCTACACCTTTGATAGCAGTATTGTTTTTGTGGGTCTTTCTGGGGAGGAACAAGGGCTTTATGGCGGCAAAGGACTTGCACAATATGCCAAGGACAATCAGTGGGAAATTGTTGGAGTGTTAAATAACGACATGATAGGAAACATTGAAGGGGTGGATGGGGTTATTGACAACAGAACTTTTCGAATTTTTTCGGAGCCAACACCGGTGACAGAAACTGAAAGGGAGCGTGCTTCTCGACGTTTTTATGGCGGTGAGGTTGATGGGGTATCCAGGCAATTGGCGCGATATATTTATAAAACTACCAAACAATTTATGCCAGAAATGAACCCAAAAATGGTTTATCGCTTGGATCGGTTTGGACGTGGTGGTCATCACAGACCTTTTAACGATTTGGGCTATGCAGGTGTCAGAATCATGGAAGCTCATGAAAACTACAACCAACAGCATCAAGACATAAGATCAGAAAATGGCATTTCATATGGAGATACCTTTGAACACGTGAACATGCCTTATGCCAAGAAATTGACCGCCGTCAACGCAATAAATTTGGCAAGCTTGGCTTGGGCACCTCCTGCTCCAGCAAAGGTGCTTCTGGGAGGACAGGTTGCGCCTTCGGCACGGTTGAAATGGGAAAAGGTAGAAAACGCAGTTGCCTATAAAATATATTGGAGAGACACTACTTCTCCCACATGGGATTACAGTCGTACAATTGGTAACCTAACCGAGTTTACCTTGGAGGGTATTGTGGTAGACAATTATAATTTCGGGGTAAGCGCAATTGGATCCAATGGTTTTGAGAGCGTCGTTTCTTTCCCTAGTGGAATTTTGAGGTAAAGAGTTAAGATTTTATCTGCTTTACAATTTCTTTCAAAGGATCTTCTATCAAGGTGTAGCCAATGGTCACTACCAAACCAAGAAAAATCCAAATAACAAGTATTAATGATCGCTTAGGAGCGGATTTTTCTGTTGGCACCACAACGGGTTTGATGATTGAAAAAACAGGAGTGTCCTTGCTGACTTGAAGCTTTACTTGCTCCAATTGTTTAGCCACTTCCTGAAATATTGCGCTCGCCATTTGATAATCTTGTTCAAGTCTGGTCAATTGATTCCCAAATGAAGAGTTTGAGATAGAGTAATTGCGGTCTTTGAAATTGGCGAGTCTGTTTTGCGCTGCATGCATGTCTGCCTTTTTTTCTTCGTAGCGGGCTTCAACATAATTTAGTAATTCAGTTGATTGCTTTATTTTCAACATGATCACTCTAGCTTGAAGGAGCTTTTCGCATTCTTTGGCTACAATTGCAGCAATTTTGGGATCACCTAAAGTGACAGTCAGCTCAATATATCTTTCTTTTTCGTTGATAGCAATTGCGATGACTTCATTTAGTTGCTCAAAAAGCTCTGATTCTCTTTGAGATATGGTCAATATTTCGCCATCTTCCAACGACTCTGCAACAGTATCTGTATTTGCAGAGAATAAAGATTTGATCGTTCCTGGTAAACCAAGTGTGTACTTATTAATAACACTGCCAACAGTCTTGGGTTGATTTAGAATATAATCCTTAAAACTAATACTGTCTCCAGCATGAAATAATCCAATGTTTAGAACTTGACGTTTAAAGCTGGCCGACTCGAGTATTTTTGGATAAAGTACAGGTGAAATTTCACTTCCAGAAGCACTGCTCAAGTCCACTCCTGCTAAGGAAGCTAAACTACTCAATCCCGAAGGAGTTTTGTCAGAAGTGCTATTAGGAATGAATACTGACGAGGTGGTATAGGAAACTGGGCTTAGAAGGGCGACTAATAGCCCAACTATGGCAAATAAAAGGGTGAATTTAGCAATTCGCTTGCGTTTGCTCCAAATCTTTTTTGCTAAGGCAACCAAGTCTATTTGGTCCTCTTCGATAGGATCATTTGGTCGGTATTCAGTCATCGCTATAAATTTTTAGCCAGTATTATGGTGGTAAAGGCTCCCGTTACAACGCTCAAAATTCGAATCAAATCGTCAGTAAATTTCTGACGTGAGTCATCCACTTCTTTCTTAACCTTGCGATTTACAATAATCGTGGAATTTGGTTGCACTTTTGGGTTATGAAACAAGTTAATTTGTTTTGTCTTTCCGTTAGGAAGAATTAGGAACGCCTGATCGGCTTCCTTTCCAACTTTTCCTCCTGAATTGGCAATGTAATGCTTGGCGCGCTTGCCACTGCCCCATATAAACAAGCTTGGATTTTGAACAGCTCCCATGGTTTCTACGGTACCGTTATTGGAGGCTATTTCAATGATATCACCATCTTCAAATACTGCTTTTTCACGATCTTGATTTTCGCTCAAATCATAAGCTAAGGTTTTGTTATCCCTAACGACATACGAGGCGCTCAAATTGGCATCTGGTTTTAGCCCACCTACCTGTTCTAATATGGATTCAAATGAGTTCAATTCATATTCAAGAACTATCGATCTGGGATATATAACGGCACCTCGAACTTGAAGTGTTTTGAGAAGGCCCTTGCCTTGTGGTTGTCGCACTGATATCACATCATTATCTTCTAAAATAAAAGGATTGGCTGGCGCTGCTGTTTCTCCCTTCAAATAGGACAAATCTACAGGAACGTCATAACGGTCAGATAGTTTTCCTGTCAAAGGATTATAATTTTCTCTATTTACAACGACCAAGTTCTTGTCCGCATATTCTGTGAATCCACCAGCAGCCAAAATAGCATCTTCAACATACATGTTCGAGGTAAGGGCATAGGTGTTCGGCAAGTTAACATATCCACCAATTTGAAATGTTTTGTCTAAAACTTCTGTTATACTTTTGCTGTAAAGAATAACCTCGTCTTTTGGCATTAAAAAGGTAGATTTAAGGGTTTGAAGGTCATCTAAGCTGAAATTAGAAATTTCAAACAATCCAGAAATTGGATTAAATCTTTTGAGATCGACTCTGGAGGTCAACAATTTGGATTGATATTCCAATTCTTCATAAGAAGTTGCTTGAAAAATCAAGTCGAACAAAGACATTCGGCTGCGCCAAAATACTGCTTTCATTGGTTCATCCACGATCAATTCTTCTATTTCTCCTTTAATTTCGGGAGTTAATCTTGTAAATCCAGATATTCTAACCAACTTTTCTCCTTGAACTTCTGACATCGCATAGACTTGAATGCTGTCATTTTCGGTCAACTGCACCTTAGTGGTCCCATCAAGGACTGAGGACAAATTAAAGGTTGAAAAGCTTTTATTTCCAAGATTATCTTCCCTGAACACATCCACCTTCGACATGTAGGTGTTGGGCAAGACATCCTTTGCTGCATTGACAATAAGAGATTGCAAATCACCGTATTGAGCGACAGAATAGGCTCCAGGTTGATTCACGTTACCGTTTACTATTACCCCGTTCCTCATGCGGTCTAAAATACTTTCAAACTTAACTTGATCTCCGTCCACCAGAGGGAAAGATTGTTTTAGAGCCATCAATTCCCCGTAATTGACGGTGGTGATAAAGCGGTCAAAAAGTTGAGTTTGAGTTCGATTTTCAAACGGAGTTATCCTACGAATGTTGACATTATTAGTTGCGGCATTTGCTGGCAATCCCCCAGAAAATGCTATCAATTCAGAAAGGCCTTCATTTGGTTTTAACTCGTAAATGGCCTCTTTCTTAACGGTTCCTGAAAGCTCAATTGTCGATAAACGACTGGGAATAAATAGGATGTCATTGTTGGCAAGGCGAATGTCCCCATCCAAATTTCCCGAAGTGATGTAATCGTAAAGGTCTACCGTTTTTAGGAGTTTATTATTTCTGAATATTTTAATTTCCCTCAATGACCCTGACGTCTTTATACCACCTGAAGCATAGAGCGCATTAAGCACCGTTGCAAATCCCGAGACTAAGTGAGCCCCTGGGGTAACACTTTCACCTAAGACGGTTATTTTTACTGGTCTAATTTGAGTTAATGAAACATCTAAAAATGTTTGTCTTGGAGATGACAACAAGCCAGAAAAATAGCGTCCTAAATAGGTGTTTAATCTCGTCTTAAGGGATTCAAAAGTACTGCCGCTGGCAAGGAAGACCCCGAAATTTGGAATATTAATATTGCCGTTAAGATCTACCTTGGCGACTAAGTCCATTTGGTTGTTGCCAAAAACCGTTATTCTCAATTCGTCACCTGGAGCAATGATATAACCTTCATCAATATTTCCAATCAAATACTCCTTTGAGCCAAAGGGATTGTTAATGAAAATGTTATACCCGAAAAAATTACTTTCTGCGATTGCTTCAACTGGAGGTGATATGGATTCTGGCTCTATGGAAAAAGAATCATTATTGACTTTGATGACATCATTTGTGCCAAGTGTAGATGTGCTATCACTCTTAGAATTTTCCTGAGTAGTTAAAAAACTGCGCATGAACTCGTCAAAATCGATGCCTCTAATACGGGCCAATTGTCTTGCCTGTGCCTCTGTGAT
>JALRKI010000129.1 GCA_023254815.1 Flavobacteriaceae bacterium | reverse complement strand
AGCATAGGGACCTCTGAGAAAGGGCGGTGTTCCTGCACCAAAATTCAAATGAGTCAATTCCTGAGCATCCACTTCGGAGTAGAATTGTTTTAAAGGAATCCCTTCGGCTGTTTGAGTTGAGCCCGATAGCGCATTCTCAGACTTTCCTTCTGAATGACTTATTTGGATATGTTCTACTGAATGTCTCGTCATTTTTCTTTGGCCATTCTGCTAAATTCTATTGACGCTGCTAATCTGCTAGGTCTGATGGACATTAGATTTTCATCCTGATTGGTGCCAGATCGTAGTCTTTCAATATTTGAGGTCATTTGTTCTCTATCATTCACAAAAATATTGGCGCCAATGAGCACCTTGTCACTTTGGTCGAAGGATTGTTGTTCTTCGGCTGCGCTAGAAAAAATCAAAGATTGTATGAAACCCGATTCAATCCCTTGGAGAAAACCACCGCGATGCTCTATTTTTTTGAACAAACTCAAAGCCGCTTCGGCCAATTTACGTGTTAGATTATCGATATAATAACTGCCATCCGCAGGATTGCTTACCGCTTGAAAATAACTTTCTTTTTTGAGTATGAGTAATTGATTTCTTGCGATGCGTTGTGCAAAATCGTTGGGGTAGTGGTATTGAAAATCGTAAGGCAAATTGACAATCGCATCCGCTTCGCCAATGACTGCACTCATGCACTCGGTTGTACTTCTTAATAAATTGGAATTGTAATCGAATATGGTCTTGTTGCGCTCGGTTGTTTTGGCCAAAATATGACAAGACAGATGACCCATACCTAAACCTTTGGTCAAAGACTCCCAAAGCCACCTCAAGGCTCTGATTTTGGCAATTTCAAAAAAATAGTCAGAACCTACTGCCACCTCAAATACTACAGAGGTTAACTGGGATGTTCCTTCTGTGAGGTTGAGATACTCGTTGACATGAGACAACCCCAAAGCGAGTTGCTCAACCATGTTGGCTCCTGCATTTTGGTATAACCCTACATCTATCGAAATTTGATTAAGATATTGTGTTGAAGTCTGAAGTCTAGATTTGACAAGTTCGAGATCGACGGATTGGTTATTATACCAAATTCCAGTTTTTGCCAAATGTCCCAAGGGATCAAGCCCGAGATATAGCCGCGATTGAAGTGTTTCAGTCAATTGATCGACTTTGTAAAGACAGTCAGCGAAGCAAGGCACTTGAATGTACCAGTAGATGTTTTGGTCAGCAAATAAATTCAGAAGGTCAAGAGCTTCATCAAAAGCATATGAGCCTCCTAAATAGATGGCGTCGGCTCCGCCTTTTATGGCTTTCGAAATGAATTGGGAAGTTGAATTAACCTCAGTGAATTCAATATGTTCGACTATTTTCCATTGGTTCGACCTATGAGGAACACGAAGTGAATGAGCTTTGTCGGCATGGTAAAACGGAGCAACTTCAATGCCTTCAGGACTTGTCCAGCATAGGCTTTCGAAGGTCTTATTCTTGAGTTCTGAGGCCATTTGTGCTCGCCATTGTTCAGAGCTTACATTTTCAAAACCGTCAAATAAACCGCTTTTGGACATTAAGACTTTTTGTTAATACTATCTTGAAATTCAATGATAAATATATCCTCATTTGGCTGCTTGAGGTAAAAATGTTCTCTGCCGTATGCTTCAAGTCCTTCCTCAGTTTGAAGTTCTCTCCATTCTTCTTGATCTTGTTGTATGGCGTCTTTGTAATAGGATTTTTTCTCCTCGAGTTGATTAATTTCTGAGTTTAACTCTTTGTGGATCAACCAAGAGTTGGCATCAAAAAATAACATCCAGATCAAAAATCCCGCCCCAATCAAAAGAAAAATGTTCTTGAAAGGACGTTTTAAATTTTTCCAAATGGTCTTGAGCCTTAGTGATTTCATCTGTTTTTGATCAGTGATTTCGCAATATTAATAGCCACAGTATTGTGGTTATTGTTAGGAATAATGATGTCGGCAAACACTTTTGAAGGTTCAATGAATTTGTTGTGCATTGGTTTTAGGGTGCTTTGGTATCGGTTGAGTATTTCAGTCAAATCACGACCCCTCTCAAGAGTATCTCTTTTTATCCGGCGAATTAGCCTTTCATCGGCATCGGCATGCACAAATATTTTGATGTCTAATAGG
>JALRKI010000051.1 GCA_023254815.1 Flavobacteriaceae bacterium | reverse complement strand
ATAAAAGTTATTACGGCTTCTCGAGAGTCATTTTTATAGGTATTCGATGATATGCTTATAGCTTGCCCAACTTTCAAATTCGGAATTTGGCTTTCATATACATCAAACTTGGCCCAAACCGAGGTCAAATTGGCAATTTTGAACAGCGGCTGCCCAGACTCGACGTAGTCTCCGCTATTAACCATTTTTTCTATCACTGTCCCCGACGTATTGGCATAGATGGTAACAAAGTTGGAAACTTTACCTGACTTTTCCATGTTTTGGATTTGAGATTCGGAGAGTTTCCATATTTTCAATTTGTTGCGTACGGCTTGATACATTTCGGGCTGGCTTGACTTCAAACCAGCAGCGGTGAGTAATTCTTGCTGGGCGGCCACCAATTCAGGAGAGTAAATAGTGGCCAACTTTTCTCCTTGCCTGATGGTTTCCCCAGTAGTATTGACAAAAAGAGTCTCTATTCTGCCATTGAAATAACTCGACTGAATACTATTCAATGACTCATTTTCGGCAATTTTTCCAGAAAGCCGAAGCACATTTTCTTCCACCGTTTGACCTCCTACAACGGTGGTTTGAACATTGGCAAGGGCCATTGCGTTATCGCTCATTCTGAACTGATTTGGCATCAGTCCACCTCCCTCTTCGTCAAAAGGAGTAAGGTCCATACCGCACAAGGGACATTGGCCAGGATTATCTTGCACGATTTGAGGGTGCATTGAACAAGTCCACTTCTGGTTTTGTTCGCTCTCAATCCCATGATCGTGAGATGCAGTACCTTGTGTAGATTGAGGACTAAATAGCAGATAACCTCCCGCAAGCCCCACTATAGTTGCCATTAAAACGGTCAAATTACTTTTCTTCATATTGTTTTTTTGTATAATTTCTTGTCCTTTTGAGTGAATAAGCTTGTGAACAGCGTTGTTATTATTGTTTAATTCTGTCGGTCACCAGTCCACAGTTGAGCATCATACTGCCGAATAATGGATTTTTAACTTCCTCGTATTGGCTTAACCAAGAGCCGCCTTTTCCCTGATTATACATTGGACAGTGTTGAATATAGATGACCTCTTGTGCACCAGTATGTTTTACCAAACTGATCATATTTTCGGTGATTGATTCAAAATGTTCTCTTTGAGCAGACAAGTCTGCATTTGGAATTTGAGTAGCACTTTTAGCCACTGCTTTGACGGCAAGCTTGAAGCCTTGCTCATCTTTCACTTGATAGGTGGCCGCATTCAATTCCAGAACAGCGCTGGCAAAAGTTTTAGCATGAATACTGGCTGAGGTGCTATCATCGGCGACTAAGGCATCCTTGAGTTTCATATACAGATCGATGTATGAGTTGTTTGTGTCTGTCTTGCTAGACGCAGTGGCCTGCTCTGTTTTAGTGGTCTCTTTGCAGGATGCAAATAATATGGCAATTGCTGCAAAAGCAATTAGAACTGAGGTGGTGTGTTTTGATTTCATGTGATTGGATTATTGTTTACTTAAATAATTAATGATTGCGGATTGCGAATAATAGTTTGTTAGAGCGTCAATTTTTGCGACTTCTAAGTTCAGCAAAAGTTCTTGAATTTCTAAAAGGCCTTCAAAATCAATGTTTTGAACCTCGTAATTTTTGAGCAAAAGTTCGAGACTGAATTTGGCTTTTTCTATGTTGGCTGAGAAAGTCTCATAGCTGATTCGTGCCGATTCGCGTTCAGATTGTGCTTCAACAAGAATATCTATCAATTGATTTCTTTTGTTGTTTTTTTCAGACAACAGTGCTTGTTGCTTGACATTGTTTTGAACCGTTTGCGACCTGTATTTGTTACTAAAAATGGGAATTGAAAGACTGACCATAGGCATCAGCATGTCTTTGCCGTTATTTTCAAGCTCGATCCCTTTGCGAGCTTCTACATTGACGTATTCAATTCCTAATCCTAGATTGGGAGAGGATTCTTTTTTATTGACCAACTGAGCCCCAGTAACTGATTCAAATAGCTTGTCGTACTTCACCAATTCAGGATGTAATTCAATTGCGGCATCATCATATATGTCATCTTGCTCGGGCATGATCAAGTCCGATACCAAGGGAATACTCATTCCCAAATCTCTATTTAATAGATGATTGAACGCTGTTGCTTCTTTCCTTTTGGTTTGATTGAGCATTTCCTTTTGTCGGTTGAGCTCATTTTGGGTCATCTGTAGTTTCAAGACCTCCACTAACGATGCTTTACCTACCGAAACGGCGTTCAAGGCAATGGATTCATAAGTTTTGACAAGCCTAATGTTCTCATCCAAAACGTCATTTTTAGCTTGAATGGCAAACAACATGTAATAGGACTGAGAAACCGCCAATCTCAATTTGCGTTGCGCCAGAACTAAATTTTCGTACTCTACATCGGCCAAAGTCGAGGCGTAGTTCTCTCGAGCTGTTATGGTCCCAAACCAAGGGATCATTTGCCCAACAGAAACCCGAAATTTCTGTGGTCCATTCATGGTTTCATTTTCATGGACAAAATATCCAAAACCAATGTCGGTATTGGGGAGTGAATTAGCCTCCTTAATTTTTTCCAAAGCAATGTCGTTATTATATCCTAATGCTTGAAGCTCTAAGTTGTTTGCCTCGGCCTCAAGTATGTACGACTGTAAGTCTTGACCCTGCGCTATACTAATGGACAAAATGGCAAGGGTGATAAAACTGTATTTATTCATTTTTTCCTTTTCGATTAAGTTCAAATTCTGCCTTCCAGCTAAAAAGTACTGGAACAACAAACAAGGTGATCAACGCCAGTAACATCCCTCCGAAACTGGGGATAGCCATTGGAATCATAATGTCACTGCCTCGTCCAGTAGAAGTCAACACAGGTAACAATGCGAGCACCGTAGTTGCTGTAGTCATCAAACAGGGTCTGATGCGTTTTTGCCCTGCCAATACCACGGCAGCATGAATCTCCGGAACACTTTTTGGCGAGAAGTGCTCAAAATTCTGTTTTAAATAAGTACCCATAACAACTCCATCGTCGGTAGCAATGCCGAAAAGAGCAATAAAACCTACCCATACGGCAACACTCAGGTTGATTGGATGCATTTGAAACAGATTCCTCAAGTTGGCTCCAAGGAATTCAAAATTCAAAAACCATTCCTGTCCATATAGCCAAATCAAAATAAATCCTCCGGCAAAAGCAACTGCAATGCCAGAAAAAACCATGAGAGAAGTCCCCACCGATCGGAACTGAAAATACAATACAATAAAAATAATAAATAGGGCCAATGGCACCACCACTTTCAATGTTTTTTCCGCTCTAAGCTGATTTTCATACGTGCCAGTAAACTGAAAATTAACGCCTTGAGGAACTTTCAATTCGCCATTGTTAATTTTATCATTAATGGCAGATTGTGCATTTTCAACAACATTGACTTCAGCAAAATCGATGAGCTTGTCGAAAAGCACGTATCCAACCAAAAAAGTATCTTCACTTTTGATCATCTCTGGACCTTTTTCGTAATAGATTTGAGCCACTTCGCTCAATGGGATGGGATCGCCTTCTCCAACAGGTATGAAAATGTTATTGAGATCTTCTGGTGTGGAGCGCTGTTCTCTGGGATATCTGACTCGGATGCCATAGCGCTCTCTTCCTTCTACCGTTTGAGACAATACCATGCCACCGACAGCGACCTGGAGTACTTGTTGAACTTGATCTACTGAAAGGCCATATCGAACTAATTTTTCACGATCAATGTCTATAATGAGGTAGGGCTTGCCAACAATGCGATCAGCAAAAACTGCCTCGGCTTTGACTCCTTCAACTTCTTTTAGAATTTTCTCTAATTCAAGACCAAAGGCTTCGATGTCTTTCAAGCTTTGTCCTTTGACCTTGATGCCCATTGGGGCACGCATCCCTGTTTGAAGCATGACCAGTCGAGTTTCAATGGGCTGCAATTTTGGAGCAGTGGTCACTCCTGGCAACTTACTGACCTTGACAATTTCGTCCCAAATATCGTTAGTCGATTTGATTTCTGGCCGCCAATTTCTGTAATATTCGCCGTCTTTGTCTTCAATCAACAGAGAGGTGGATATATCAAAATCAGAGGAATGAGTTTTCCCAATATACTGGTCGTGATTTTTCACTTTTAGGTTGGGATTAATCATATATCCTCCATCTTTTAGCATAAAAACACCGTCTTCATTGACTTTATATCTTTGTGGCAATCCGCTTTCATTTCGGGCATATTCAGGCTTGTAAATGATGACGTTTTCATACATCGATAAGGGTGCTGGATCTAAGGCCGATTCAGTCCGACCAGCCTTTCCAACTACAGAGGCTATTTCCGGAAGGTTGGCTACGGCCATATCCAACTGCTGTAAGACCCGTTTATTTTCTTCAGAACCGGCGTGTGGCATTGAAGTAGGCATGAGTAAAAAGGACCCTTCATTGAGCGATGGCATAAATTCTTTGCCTGACTGTCGCATGATAAGCAACCCGCAAACCACCAAGGCGGTTGGCACAGAAAGGAATAATATTTTGTTATTCAAGGCCCAAGTCAATAGGCTGACATATTTTTTGTGGAACAGCCAAAAAACCGCTAAAAGTCCAAAGCAAACAATAGCCACAAAAATTAAATTTATACCGATTGACCGATCAAATCCCAGAGGCCGCCAATAGTCCGCCAAAAGCACAATAATGGTAGCACAGGCAATGCCTACATCAATTAATTTAGACCTAGAAGGGGTCACCTTTTGCAATTGAAGCAAAACACCTGAAAGTGCAAATGCAAGGATTGAAAGCCCCAATACATAGCCTGAAACCAAAACAACTAATCCAAGAAATCCTAAGATCAGATGTGACAAGAGTCTCACTCGAGGGCGTATCTTTCTTTTTTTGAAAATATAAGCTGCAAAAGGGGGAATAAAAAACAAAGCAACTGCAATTGAAGCACCTAATGCCATGGTTTTGGTAAAGGCCAAGGGTCTAAAAAGCTTGCCTTCCGCTCCTATCATTGTGAAGACTGGGATAAAACTTATTATGGTCGTAGATACAGCAGTTATAATAGCACCAGATACTTCCTTGGTGGCGTTATAAACAATGGTATTAATTCCCAATTTTCCTTCATGTTCATCGAGGTGCCGAATGATGTTTTCTGATAATATTATTCCAACATCTACCATAGTACCAATGGCAATGGCGATTCCCGATAAGGCAACAATGTTAGCATCAACTTCAAAATACTTCATGCCAACAAAGACCATCAATACGGCAATAGGCAACAATCCAGAAATTAAAATGGATGCTCTTAGGTTGAAAACCATGACTACTATGACAAAAATAGTAATCAAGATTTCTAGAATAAGAGCATCATTGAGAGTATTCAAAGTTTCTTGAATCAACTCCGTACGGTCATAAAACGGAACAATTGTTAGCTGAGAAGTGCTTCCATCGTCTAAAACTTTTGAAGGCAGGCCTGCACTTAAATCCTTAATTTTTTCCTTGACGTTTTGGATCACCTCCATTGGATTTGCCCCATATCGAGCCACAACAACACCCCCAACAACCTCAGCGCCTTCCTTGTCCAAAATTCCCCTTCGACTAGCAGGGCCCTCCACAACTTTGGCGATGTCTTTAATTCTAATTGAAACATAATCCTTAGCAGAAACCACGGCATCCTCCAAATCGGCAATGGTCTGAACATAACCCAGTCCCCGAATCAAATATTCGGCTTGATTGATTTCAATGGTTTGAGCCCCAACGTCTTTGTTATTGGTTTTAACGGCCTGCACGACTTGATCAAGACTGAGACCATATTGTCTCATCAATTCTGGATCGACATCAATTTGATATTCCAAAACATGTCCGCCAATTGAAGCTACTTCCGAAACACCATTGGACGAAGCCAGCGCATTTTTGACATAAAAATCTTGAATACTTCTCAATTCTTGCAAATCCCAGCCTCCAGTGACCTTACCGTCTTTGTCACGGCCTTCAAGGGTGTACCAATAGATTTGACCCAGAGAAGTTGCATCAGGTCCTAGGGCTGGACTGACATCGGTAGGAAGTAAATCTTTAGGTAGGGCATTCAATTTTTCGAGGATTCTACTGCGACTCCAATAGAATTCTACATCCTCGTTAAAAATGATGTAAATGCTCGAAAATCCAAACATTGAAGTGCTTCGAATCGTTTTAACTCCTGGGATGCCGAGAAGCGCCGAAGTAAGTGGATAGGTGATTTGATCCTCAATGTCTTGAGGGGATCTACCATCCCAATTTGTATATACAATCTGTTGATTTTCTCCTATATCAGGAATGGCGTCTACCGCAACGGGATTACTGGGCAAATATTCAGTGTCCCAATTAAATGGGGCATTGACAATACCCCAACCAACAAATAGGACAAGGAACAGAACCGCAACAAGTTTGGTTTCTATTAAAAATTTGATGCTTTTATTGAGCATGGCTTGAAAATTTGGTTTTGAATCTATTGAAGTAAGTGCAGCAAAGCACTCGCTCGTTGAGAAAAATCCCAACGACAAAGACGACTAGAATTCAAAAATCAAATCAAGAAAGTCTGATTAAGAACTTGGAAGTTCCTGAATAAAATTGGAGGGGTATAGTGTTCAATAATAGCCGGCTCGTCATCGTTGAATGGAGGCAATAATTGATATACGATTGATGGGAAGACCACAAAATGCAGTGGCTCGAATACCAGTTGGTGAGCTGCCAAATTGAGCTCATCTTGCCCATCAATATGAAAAATTTTATTCGAACAACATCCAGTTTGGACTAGCTCACAACCTGTGGCATTATTGTTGGTTTGAAGCGTTTCCATTCCGCAAGATTTGGCATGGCCAAACCAAGATGAATCGACAAGGAAATTGCCACAATAGTGTTGCTCGACCGTATAGGTCAAGGTTGAACAGAGCACTAAAAGTGCCATGGTTACAGATACTATCTTTAACGCAATTTGCTTCATATACGAAGACAAAGCTACAAATTATTTAACAGTAACTGATTGTTTAACAAAATTTTAGATTTTCACTTTTCTTGTAATTGCACCATGAGCCCTACAAAAATCAAAGTCTTTTGTCAATCAATTAATTGTCATGAGGTATAGTTTTGTTTTGTACTTTTACTATGATATCCCTAAATAACCTAAATATTAAACGATGAAAAAAATTACTAATGTCTTGAGCGTACTTTTTGGACTGTTCATGTTAAATGCTGGTCTGAATAAATTTTTCAATTACATGCCAATGCCGGACGACATGTCTGATGCCATGAAGTCATTCATGGAGGCCCTACTAAGTGTTGGTTGGCTTTTCCCATTGATTGGTGCTGTAGAAGTTATTGCCGGACTGATGATTGTTATTCCAAAGACCCGACTCGCTGGAGCGCTCGCGATGCTCCCCATTTCTGTTGGGATTCTATTGACAAACACCTGCACCGACACTTCCGGTATTGTT
>JALRKI010000066.1 GCA_023254815.1 Flavobacteriaceae bacterium | reverse complement strand
CCAATTTCCCCAAAGCGTCTCAAGTATTCTGCATAATCGGGATTGGCAATTATTGGAGCATGACCAGCGGCTTCATGAATGATGTCGGGAGCAGGGGTATATTCGATATGCTCAAGTTGTCGGATGTCCGAAGCGATGACCAACACATTATAGGCTTGAAAGGCCATAAAAGCCTGAGGAGGGATAAATCCGTCCACCGCCACAGCTGCCCATCCGATATTTTTCAGAATTCGGTTCATGCCATACATGTTTGGAATTTTTTCCAAGGAAATACCTGTTTGCTCAAGGCCCTTGAGGTATGAGGAATGAGCCAAGCCAGGCAAAATGGCAATGTTTTTCATCATGACATAGCGCCAAACCGCATGATCAATTGGGGAGTAATCTTCATAAACCTGTGGTTTGACAAATTGCAGTAAATGTTTTGGCAATCGATCTAGAACAGGATTGGATATGATTTGGTCTTGCATGGATTTTGAAAATGGTGTTACAAATTACTAAAAGATTCTAACAGCATAATCGATTTAAGAACTTTTTCCATCGCATTTTTTTGATGAACTGACCTTCTTGTTTGGTTAGAATTTGAGGTTGCTTGGAACGGTATGCTTTTAAATAACCCCAAAGAGTATAGAAAAACAAAAATGGCTTTTTTCTGACTATAGTTAGTTTTACTGCAGATAGCATCGCAAGTAACCATCCAGTTCTCATATTATATAGGGCTTGTCCCAAATTAAAACGGGAGTCGCCATCATAGGTTGCTCCTGTTGGCTTGAGGTGTTTGACTTGAAGGTTGGGGTCAATTACAACTTTCCAACCATGATACTGGGCTTGAAGCACGTCAATAGAGTCCCACCCCAAAACTGGTTTAATGCCTTGGATGTCTTCAAAGCAAGATTTCCGATAGGCTTTTATGGGGCCTCTTAAGTGATTTTTTGAAGCGATGGTTTCATAGACCCACTTTGAATCTTTATGGATGAACAACAATCCTCCAGCCATTCCTATTTGTGGGTCAGAATCGAATAATTGAGCGATCCGCTCCAAATAATTATGTGGTAACACGATGTCTCCATCGAACTTGCAAATGATGTCATAATCCGACTCCATAGCCTCAAGACCCTTGTAAAAGGCATTGATGACCTTAGAACCCGGTAAGTGAGATTCGTTTTTGGTATTGCTGATTATGCATTTGACTCTAGAATAGTTTTGAATGAGTTTGGTAATAATTTGGTAGGATTGGTCAGTGGACTGATCATCCACAACAATAACTTCGTTGGGTTCAAGACTTTGCTCGAAAATTGAATTGAGCATTTTCTCAACATGAGCTTCTTCGTTATGAATTGGGATAACAATAGCTATTTTCATTGAAATTGGTTTGAAGCTTAGAAATCAAAAAACTTCAAGTTAGCAAAATTGTTGATTAAAAACTTGGGCTCAAATGCGATACATGATAGCATTGATGTGCATGCCAGCACCAACACTGGCGAACATGACCAAATCCCCAGGATTCAAGTCGTGACCTTCCAAATTGCCTTTAACGATTAAATCGTAGAGAGTTGGAACGGTAGCAACAGAACTATTGCCTAGTTTGTGAATGCTCATAGGCATGATGCCCTCTGGGACTGGTGCTTTGAACTGTCTGTAAAAACGGTGAATGATTGCCTCATCCATTTTTTCATTAGCCTGATGGATGAGCACTTTTTTCAAATCTTTGATGTCAGCACCGCTTTTTTCTAAACACGATTTCATGGCAGCAGGAACATTGCTCAAGGCGAACTCGTATATTTTTCTACCATGCATTTTGATGTAACGAACGTCTTTATCCAGGTTCAAATTATTGGAACAGCCAAAGAATAAATAGTAAGCCTCGTCATAGGTGTAGGATGCGGACTCATGTGACAAGATTCCCCTATTCTCATCTTCCGATGCGGCAATTATTGTTGCGCCAGCTCCGTCAGAGTATATCATAGCATCTCTGTCATGCTGATCGACGACTCGAGAAAGAGTTTCTGCGCCGATAACCAAACAGGTCTTAGCAATTCCTGAATCAATAAAAGATTTGGCTTGAATGACCCCCTCAATCCACCCGGGACAACCGAATAAGATGTCATAGGCAACACACTTTGGATTTTTAATACGCAGACTGTGTTTTATTCGTGCGGCCAAACAAGGGAGAATATCGCTTTGAATGGTATCTTTTTTGACATCACCAAAATTGTGTGCTACAATAATATAATCAATAGTCTCAGGGTCAATTTGTGCATCAGCAATGGCCTTTTCAGCGGCAAAGAAACCAATATCTGAAGCCGTCAAATGTGTTTTCGCATAGCGCCTTTCCTGTATCCCGGTAATCGCTTTAAATTTTTCAACAATGACTTCAGAAGAATGTTCTATGGCAGAACCATCCATGTTTAGGAAATTGTTTTGATGAAAATCTTGGTTGGTAGTGACTACATCTGGAATGTAGCTTCCAGTTCCTTTAATGACTACGCTCATGAACTGCGATATATTGGTTAGTTAAAACAAAAGCTCAAGTACAAATATCGAAAAAAATACTTGACTTCTGTCAAATATCCACTATTGCTCCATATATGATTCAATTGGTGCACAACTGCAAACCAAATTCCTGTCACCATAGGCATCGTCAACTCTGCGTACTGTGGGCCAAAATTTATTCTTGCTGACATACTCTAACGGGAATGCAGCTTCCTCTCTTGAATAAGGAAAATTCCATTGGTCAGCTGTGACCATTGCCAAAGTGTGAGGGGCATTTTTTAATAGATTCACTTCATCTTCAATGCGGCACAAATCAATTTCTTTTTTTATGCTGATCATGGCGTCACAAAATCGGTCCAATTCGGCCTTGTCTTCGCTCTCTGTTGGTTCAATCATCATAGTTCCAGCTACTGGAAATGAAACCGTAGGGGCGTGAAAACCGTAATCCATCAAACGTTTAGCAATGTCGGTAACTTCAATACCATGTGCTTTGAAAGGTCTACAGTCAATAATCATTTCGTGCGCTGCTCTGCCTTGCTCACCAGCATATAGTACATCGTAGTTCCCCGATAGGCGCTCTTTGATGTAATTGGCATTAAGTATTGCAACTTTAGTAGCATTCGTCAAGCCAACAGCACCAAGCATTTTGATATAACCATAAGAAATTAAGCAGGCCAAAGCCGAGCCAAAGGGAGCAGCCGAAATAGGGGTAATCGCTTGTTCTCCGCCCACCTTAATAAGGGGGTTTCCAGGTAAAAATGGAACGAGTTGTTTGGCGACACAAATAGGACCGACACCTGGGCCACCCCCTCCGTGAGGAATGGCAAAGGTTTTGTGCAAATTCAAATGACAAACGTCTGCACCGATGATGCCAGGATTGGTCAACCCAACCTGTGCATT
>JALRKI010000055.1 GCA_023254815.1 Flavobacteriaceae bacterium | reverse complement strand
TACGCGACCCATGGCCGAATTGCGGATTGGAATTATGACTATTCGCGAAAAATGGGAAACGCATCTTGGGTCATCCACGTCCACATTGACCGAGCAGTACTTGCAATTGAAATACCCTTTGACATTGACTGACAACAACACTTGGATTAATGCTCAATGTTTGCCCGATTCTAATTTGGTAAGCGCAGTTTTGAGATTAAATTCCAATCAAACCCTACTTTGGAATGGTGTTGTGGTCGCATACAATTCCACTGATCAAACTGTGCCGAAGGAATCCATTGCGTTCAATTCAGAGATTGTTTTTTTAAATCAAGTTTATGATTTGTTTCGTTTGAATGATGATGCTTTGAAAATTGATTTTGAATTGATTACAGCAGGGCGCAAATCTGAGACATTGCCTGAGCACGTCAGAACCACCTGTCCCGAAAATATTTTTTTAGAACCAGGCGCTCGAATTGGCCATGCTGTCTTAAATGCCAGTACTGGGCCAATTTATTTAGGCAAGAATGCAGAAGTCATGGATGGATGTCTTGTTAGAGGAGGCTTGTCACTAGGAGAAGGGTCTGTTTTGAAAATGGGGGCAAAAATTTATGGACCATCGACTATTGGGCCATATTGTAAAGTCGGCGGAGAAGTTAATAATGCGGTTTTTCAGGGTTACTCTAACAAAGGGCACGACGGTTTTTTGGGAAATTCTGTGATTGGAGAATGGTGCAATTTGGGAGCAGATACGAACACTTCAAATCTCAAAAACAATTATGAGGAAGTGAGATTATGGAATTTTAAAAGTTTAAATTTTGCCAAAACTGGTCTTCAATTTTGTGGTCTTATCATGGGAGATCACAGCAAATGTGGTATTAACACAATGTTTAACACCGGGACCGTTGTTGGGGTGAGTTCCAATATTTTTGGCAGCGGATTCCCGCGGAATTTTGTTCCCAGTTTTAGTTGGGGAGGTCATTCGGGTTTTCAGGTCTATAATTTTACTAAGGCTATGGCTGTAGCTAGAGCTGTAATGGTAAGAAGAAGTATGGAACTCAGTGCGTTGGATGAAAACATTCTCCAGAATGTTTTTGAGCAGACAGCTAATTTTCGCTCATCTTTTTAATTTTTTTTACAGTTCTCAAATCGAGAAGGTTGGTTGGATTCATGCCTAAACCATCTACATCCGATTGTATGAATCGGACAACCTCATCATAAAACAGTGGGATGACAGGTGCAGCTTCCATGACAATGCTGTCCATTTTTTGATATAACAAAGTTCTGACTTTAAAGTCGGTAGTTTGTTGCGATTCATGATACCAGTCATCGAATAATTTAGAATTGAAATGGGTATAATTGGGACCTCGAGGTGCGAAATTGCTGCTCAAAAACAAAGACAAATAATTTTCAGCATCTGG
Source organism: Flavobacteriaceae bacterium (assembly GCA_023254815.1). Lineage (GTDB taxonomy): Bacteria > Bacteroidota > Bacteroidia > Flavobacteriales > Flavobacteriaceae > JALRKI01. Next base: position 3,295 of record JALRKI010000055.1, on the reverse strand, counting down.
ATAATCTGCTACCCAGCTTGCTCTAAAGACATCCAGTTTGCCGTTGGCCTTGGCTGTTTTTAAGGTCGCAGCTGGAGTGACGGAAATGGATATCTCGAGTCCTACATCTGACAATTCTCTTTGGATGTACTCACAAAAACTCAAATAGTTGTCTGTGGTGGTAATGATTATTTTTGGAGATTTACCCGATTCGTTTTTATACTGAGAAATCAGTAAGCGCGCCAATTCCGGATTGTAGGTGACTTGCTCTGATATGCGATATCCGGGTAAACCCATTGGTATCATTCCGCCCTCGGCAGGCTTTCCTATACCGTTCCGAAGGTAGGCCATCATCTTTACCTTGTCTATACCGTGATTCATAGCAGTGCGTATGAGTTTGGATTGAACTTCTGGTACTTCAGAATCCATGTAAAATGCCAAGTACTCGGTATTGAGGTATGGACCTTTGAGCATTTTTACTTTATTCTGGTATTTATCTTTGAGCGAACCATTTGCGGTAAGTAAATCGTCTTTAAAAGAAGCATCAAGCCCTGTTAAAAAATCAATTTTTCCTTGAGAAAATGCAAGAAATTCACTCAACTTGTCTGGGATAAAGGTGACAGCAACCGCATCAACATAAGGCAGTGGCTGGCCGTTGGAGTCCTTTTGAAAATAATTAGGATTTTTTACAAACACCAACTTAAGATTTTCTTCCCACCTTTTGAACATAAATGGTCCTGTTCCTATCGGATTATTTCGAAAATCAGTACCATAATATGCTATTGCTTCGTGAGGAACAACACTACAATATTTCATTCCCAATATGCTCAAAAAGGGAGGAAATGCTTGGCGAAGATTAATCTCAAAAGTATGGTTGTCAACCGCTTTAAAACTTGAGACCTGATCAAACACCCAACTACCTGGAGCTGATAAACTTGGATCTAACAAGCGATTGAAGCTGTATTCGAAATCAGATGCTATTACTTTTCTAGACTTAAATACTTCATTATCATGAAAATAAACATCATTTCTTAAAGTAAATAAATAAGTTTTTCCATCTTCTGAAATTTCCCAACTCTTGGCAATACAGGGTTTGATTTGAAGAGAATCATCCAGTTCAACCAAACCATTAAAAAGTTGATTGACCGCCTGAATGTCGGCCAAGTCTTTGGCGAAGGCTGGATCTAGGCTGCCAATATTTTTGTGCTCGTTATAGCGAAAAACCACCTTCTGATCGTCTTCTTCAATTCTTGACTGACATCCCAATAGAATTATTGTCAAAATGCAGGTTAACAAGTTCAGCCTATATCGAACCAACGGTCTTTGTTTCATCATTTTAGATAGTTGTCGTAAATTTACACGATAAATGTACATTAATGCATTATCAAAAAAAAGTTGGCTTTTATACATTAGGCTGTAAGCTTAATTTTTCTGAAACATCAACAATTGCGCGGTCTTTTGAAAATGAAGGATTTTTGAAGGTACCGTTCGATGAAGTTGCCGATATATACGTCATTAATACTTGCTCGGTAACTGATAATGCCGACAAAAAATTCGGTCAAATTGTAAAGCAGGCATTAAGGACAAATCCAGATGCCTTTTTAATTGCCGTAGGATGCTATGCCCAACTAAAGCCAGAGACTTTGGCTCGGGTCGATGGCGTCGATTTGGTATTAGGAGCGACTGAGAAGTTTAAAATCACAGATTATCTCAACGATTTATCAAAGAATGACTTTGGCGTGGTTCATTCCTGTGAAATTGAAGAGGCTAACTTTTTTGTTGACAGCTATGCTATTGGTGACCGAACAAGGGCATTTTTAAAGGTGCAAGATGGTTGTGATTATAAATGCACCTATTGTACAATTCCTCTCGCTAGAGGCATTTCGAGGAGTGATTCTTTAGAGAACGTTCTAAAAAATGCCAAATCTATTGCGGAGCAAAACATAAAGGAAATCGTTCTGACTGGAGTCAACATAGGCGATTATGGTAAAGGAGAATTTGGCAACAAGCGACACGAACATACCTTTCTTGATCTGATCAAGGCCTTGGACATGGTTGAAGGAATCAGCCGTATTAGAATATCGTCGATTGAGCCAAATTTACTGAAGGATGAAGCTATATTCTTTGTAGCCAATAGTAAACACTTTGTGCCACATTTTCACATTCCATTGCAAAGTGGTAGCGATCATTTGTTGTCATTGATGAAAAGGAGATACAAAACCAGTTTATATCAAAATAGGGTTAATTACATTCTAGATTTGATGCCCGACGCTTGCATAGGTGTGGACGTAATCGTAGGCTTTCCGGGCGAAACCGACGAGCTTTTTCTTGAGACATACCAGTTCCTCAACGACCTGCCGATTTCGTATTTGCACGTATTTACGTATTCGGAAAGGGATCATACCGAAGCGGTCAGATTTGACGGGACTGTTCCTATAAAAGTTAGAAAAAAGCGGAGTAAAATGCTAAGAGGCTTGTCTGTAAAGAAAAGACGAGCCTTCTATGAGTCCCAGCTTGGCAAAACGAAAACAGTTCTATTTGAACATGATGCTACGGAAGATGGCTATCTTCTCGGATATACCGAAAATTATATTCGCGTAAAACATCGGTTTAGCCAAGAACTTCAAAATAGTTTGAGAGAAATAACTCTTTCAGAAATAGACAAAGATGGAATCTGTCTTGGAGAATTAAAAGTACAAAACCCTATGATTGCGTGTTTACAACCTCAAACCGACGGGTAGCATACTTTTGTATCGTCTGTTTTTTCTCATGAATTTAGCAACTGGAGGACTTGTTGGCACCACGCTTATATTGCGTTCTGAAATATCGGACAACACTAATCGGATAAACTTCTCAACAAAATTGTCGTTATTTAAACTGTCGGGAACAATCAACTTTGTGAGAAATATTTTCCTTTCTTGCAATGAGTATTCAATTTTTGCCATCTGATGTTTTTCGGAAAGCTCAAATTGTCTCAGAAACTTATTGTCTACCAATTCCAATGGTTTGTTCATAACTCAGTTATTATGTTTGAAAGGAAATCGTTAATTTGCGATTTGACAGACAAATTTAGGAAAAAAAACACCTAATTTGGTTTGTTTTTCGCCAAAAAAGCAGAGATTTGAGAAAATGAGATACCCGAAGACCCAAATTTACATGATTCCTTATATGGGACTTTCAGTCGATATTTTTGAAGGATTAGTTCTTACAAACAGTGAATTTAAGCAATGGTATTTACCTTGGTTTAGTCCATTAGAAGACGAAACCATTCAAGACTATGCTTCAAGAATGTTAAAGAAAATAAAGCATCCCACAG
>JALRKI010000054.1 GCA_023254815.1 Flavobacteriaceae bacterium | reverse complement strand
TTGGCGTAAGAACATGATAATTCTTGAACAAAAATTTTGCAGTGCTAATCAAAATTTATGAAACGAATTTTTCTTTCTCTTATCAGCTTTGCGTTCGCTGGTTTCGCAGAGTCTCAGCATGTTTTTCCAGAGTTGGTTGTGAACTTTTATGATCAAGCTTCTCAATCACAAGACCCTGATGCAATCGTAGTTCCTGCTTCTCCTATCAAATACGATGTATTGTTCATCGGCGGTACTGATGAAGTAGTGAATGCAGATGGCACAAAAGCTCTCGCCAAGGAATGGCAGGATTTTACAGGATATCTACCCATAAATGGTCGCAGTGATTCTGGGTATGTAATTGTGAATCATGAGCAAATGGTTTCTGATAAAGTGAATGGTGATGGAGGAGGCATGACAGTCTTTACTGTTTATTTCAATCAATCCCTTCAAAAATGGACCGTTGTTGATGACGCAAAAGGTAAATTTCGTAATGTTGATTTTTCTTCAGTAGGAGGAACAGGTGCTAACTGTGGTGGAATTCAAACGTCTTGGGGACAAGTATTCACTGCTGAAGAGTGGGGAGATGCATTTAGTAGCAATTCCATTATTTCAGCTCAAGGCATTGCGGATACCAGTGATTTTACCGTTACATCGTTTAATGGCTCAACCGTTAATGAGACTATCCCTCGCTACAAGAATTATCAATATATGGTAGAGGTTGATGTACAAGCTTGTAAGGCAATTCGCAAGAATTACAACATGGGTCGTTATGATCATGAAGGTGGCTGGATCGCTTCAGATCGCAAAACAGTCTATCTTTCAGATGATTATTCAGGGGGCGCAGTATTGTTCAAATTTGTGGCTGATAAACCTGAAGATTTTAGCAAAGGTCAGCTGTACTGCTACAAGCAATCTGCTGATGGAAAATCAGGATCATGGGTCGCATTAAACATGGATTTGAATACTATGTTGAATGCTAGAAAAGAGGCTTGGAAGTTAGGTGCAACTTGTTTTATGAGATTGGAATGGGTCGAAGGAATAAATGATGACATCGTCTTTATTACTGAAACTGGTCGTGGCAAATCTCAAAGTGTAAAGTCAGCTCTTTTGGCTGGAGGTCAATTGGCTAACCATTTAGTTCAATTGGATGTGGCCGATGGGAAATTGGATTCAACTTTTACAGATATGTATGGCCGTGTTTTGCGTTTGAACACAAAAACCGGAGTCGTTGAGTCGGCAATTGAAGGTGGAGGCCCGCTTGCTGTCGACTATGTGCCAACTAAAAACCATCTGTCTTCACCTGATGGATTGGCTTCCATCGCAATGGAAGGTCGGGTATTCTTGGCTATCAATGAAGATATGAATCCAAATGGTATGCCTGCAAATCCTCGTCATTTCAGTAATGTCATGAATGAAATATATATATTGGACGTAACCGGTGACGAACAGGGTAAAAAATATAGCGTGGATGAATTGCGTCGATTCGCCGTCGGCCCTAAAGGGTGTGAAACCACAGGCGGTCGATTTACTCCTGATGGTTCAACATATTTTGTCAATATTCAGCACCCTTCAACTAGCAATCCAGCACCCTTCAATCACAGCGTAACTTTGGCCATTTCGGGGTATCGAACGATTTTCAATCAATCCTACATGAGTGAAACTGCTTCCAGTGAGTCAGTTTTAGACCAGGAAACACTGGGGATTTATCCCAACCCAGCAAGCCGAGAAATTCATCTAAGTAAAGAAATTGATTTTGCCCTGTACAACAATTCCGGTCAACGTATGATTGTTCAGCGCAAGGCGAATCGCTTGGATATTTCTGACTTATCTCAGGGTATATATTTTCTTGTGACTGAGACTGGTGAAAGCCATAAATTGGTCATAGAATAAGTAGTATAACTTTGATTCTGCAGGGGGCATTTTGCCCCCTTTTTTATTATGAAATCCAAGTATTTATATGCGATAGGCTCATGGTTGCTTTTCACAGTGGCAATATGTTCTTTTCAGACCAAAAAGGGCCCAGAAATGGTCATTCAAGATCGAATATGCAACGAATTGGACACTTTGATGGCTATTCAAGAGGAATGGCTTGAAAAATCACCAAATGACTTTGATGATCAAAAACAGTTCTACTTACAATTTAGAGCCCATTATAAAGCCATTGAAACCTATATAGTTTTTCGTTATCCAGAACTAGATAAAGCTATTAACGGGGGCCCCGTTCCAAGCTTTGAAACAGATGTACATGTTCTTCATGTTGATGATCCCCATGGACTCCAGATATTGGAAGAATTGATGGAAACTGATTTTGAAAAAAACGAGCAAATCATACTTGATGAAAAAATGCGTTTGAAACCTGTATTGAAGAAATTGAAGGCAGCATTTCAATCCATCCCTTTGCAAACATGGGAACTTTTTGAGGCTCAACATATGGCAATCACCCGATTGATAAACTTGGGTTTAAGTGGGTTTGATTCGCCAGCGTGGTTATTGTCTATTCAGGACGCAAGGGTGGTGTTGACTCAAATGAATTCCGATGCCCTTGTTTTGGCTAAGACGTTTCCATCGAGTTTTGCAGATTCTATAGTTGAGGAGTTGGACCATTGCTTAATGGCGTTGGGTAAATCAGAATTTGACAATTTACCTCGATATGATCTATATCGAAATTGGCTGATTCCAATTCAAATGAAATGGTGGTATTGGCATTCAGAATCTGGAATAGAACGTTATTGGGACATTCAAGCGGTTCCTAGAGGCTTAGGGCGAGGAAATCATTTGTTTGCCGCCGATTATTTAGATCCTTTGGCAAGCATGAAAGGGAATACAGAGGAGCCGAATGTGCATCAGGTTGAATTGGGTCGCTTGTTGTTTTTTGATCCAATTCTCTCATCTGATGGATCGATGGCTTGTGTTTCTTGTCATCAGCCTGATTTGGCTTATTCTGATGGAAAAATTGTTCCAAATTCAAAAGGAGGAGCAGGCCAATTAAAACGAAATTCTCCCTCTTTGCTTAACTCAGCCTATCAGTCCAATTTTTTTTGGGATATGCGTTCAAGAGATTTGAATGACCAAATTTCTCATGTAGTATTTAGCAGTGATGAATTTGACAATGACTTTAATAAGATTGTTCAGACTCTTTCTGAGTCCGTGCAGTATACGGCTCTTTTTGAAAAGGCATTCCCAACCTATAGGCCAGCCATTTCACCTGGAACCATAAAATTAAGTTTGGAATTTTTTATTCGTAGTTTGAATTCCTGGAACAGCAAATTGGATCTGGCGATGCGGGGTGAACTCAATTTAAATCCTGATGAACAAAAAGGCTTCGATTTGTTCTTTGGAAAAGCCG
>JALRKI010000022.1 GCA_023254815.1 Flavobacteriaceae bacterium | reverse complement strand
GGTGGCTTTCAAATAGAAGAATATGCCCGTTTGAAATTTCCTAACGGGGTTTTGATTGATTCGCCCTATGAGGGTAATGACTATCAAGGCCTGGCTAATCAAACTGCTGAGTTGCTCAATCAACAGGAGGTCATAATCTATGAAGCGGCTTTTTATATTGACAACCTATTTGTCCGAACTGACATACTACTTAAAAAAGGAAATCAGATCCAACTGATAGAGGTAAAAGCCAAGTCAATCGATCCCACCGAAGAATACAATTTTGTTGGCAAAAATGGTGGATTAGTGAGCCGCTGGAAACCCTATTTGTTCGATTTGGCATTTCAAACGCATGTTACTCAACGTTGTTTGCCTGATTTCAAGGTGACGCCCTATCTGTGTTTGGTCGACAAGACGAAGATAGCTTCAGTTGAAGGTTTGAACCAATTGTTTAGGGTCAAACAAGATTTTGAAAAACGAACTGGCGTTGAAGTTTTAGTGAATGAGTCGAGTGACTTAGGCAATAATTTATTGCATCTGGAAAATTTGACGGAGGTAGTGAGCAAGATTCACGATGGCAGCTATAGGTATTATGATAATTTGAATTTTTTTCAGGCCGTAAACCTATTGTCGGATATTCGTATAAACGATTATTATCCCAATTGGCCAACCCAGTTCTCTGCTTGTAAAAATTGTGAATATAAAAAAGACGAAAGCACAGAGGGATTGGCGAAGCTGTCGGGCTTTGACCATTGCTTTAAATCACAACACCATTGGACTGATGAGGATTTGGTTAGACCAAATATCTTTAACATCTGGAACTTAAATAACCCAAAATTACTTGAACAAGGGCTTCTGTTCAAAGACCAGCTTAAACCTGAAGACATCAAATACAAGGAGGAAGTCGGAGGTTTGTCCACCAAAGAACGTCAGTGGCTTCAAATACAGAAGGAAAGAGATGGAGATTGGTCGGAATATGTTGATGTCGAAGGCTTGAGAGTTGAAATGAATACCTGGGTTTTCCCATTGCATTTTATTGATTTTGAAACTTCAACAGTGCCCTTACCTTTTCACGCTGGAAGGAAGCCATACGAACAAATTGCATTTCAGTTTTCTCATCATATCTGTTATGAAGATGGCCGAGTGGAACACGCTCATGAATATTTGAATATCACCCCTGGAGAATTTCCGAATTTTGAGTTTGCGGAACAATTGCGCCTTGCTTTGTCTCAAGATCAAGGAACTATTTTTCGTTATTCAACGCACGAAAACACCATACTTAATGCCATTCTCGATCAACTCCTTTCCTCTGATCACGACTCTAAATATGAACTGGAGGTATTTATAAAATCTATTTGTCAACCAAAAGATAAACACCCTAAACCTTGGCCCATACCAAAAAGGAATATGATTGACCTATGCGAGGTTGTAAAAAAATATTATTACAATCCCCTTACCTTCGGTTCAAATTCTATCAAACATGTCCTTCCAGCTGTATTACAATCCAGCAAGGCCGTTCAAGAGAAGTACGCCAAGCCCATAGGCAAAATACAGCTGACGAGTAAAAATTTCCCTCCAAGTCATGTTTGGTTGACTGGAAATCAAGACGGTATAGTAAGCCCCTATAAAATGCTTCCTTCAGTGTTTGATAATTTATCACTTGATGACTTGGATGCTACCTTATCGGACATAGAAAACATTAATGACGGGGGTGCTGCTTTGACCGCTTATGGGAAAATACAATACACCGAAATGACTGCTTCAGAAAGAAATGAAATTGCTGATGCGCTTAAACGCTATTGCGAATTGGATACCCTTGCTATGGTCATGATATACGAACACCTCAAATCATTGTCCTGATGCAGTGGCCAGACAATATTCCTGAATTTTTAACAGAATTGATGAGGCGATGGCTGGATCAGTTTCAAAAGGAACAGTTAGTCGAAATCACCAAATTGGGTTTGTTCCATTGGGAATACCGCCCCAACTCAAGAAATCCTGACAAACCTAGACGACGTCCGAAAATTGACCAAATTGCTTTAATGAATACTGCCTCATTCACCAAAGCTTATTATTTCTTTCAAGTAGACGATATCACCTTACACGTCTATGAGACTTCGGGCTTTCCTAAAGCTGGATGCAGTGCGGTAATCGAATATGTTTTGGAAGACCATGGTTTTGTGCAAAAAGGCACATTAATGAAAATGATCAGTTAGTTTCTGGCAAAAACTGAATCATATTGCATATTCCTCGGGTGTTTTGGCTGATAACCGTTCAACAATTCATAATACTGATTATTATCAGTACTTATTCGATCATTATTGAAAATGGATATTAATGAAAAGAGAGAATTTTCCGAATTTAGTTAATTGAAAATAATTAAGTGTTTAAAAAAAATATATTTATTGATATATTAGTTAAATGATCTTTGGTAGACTCCAATATAATTTAAAAACATCTTATGACTTCTAAAATAAATACTTTCAGTACAATCTTACTGTCACTCATTTGTCACTGTGTTTTTTCTCAGACCATCATCAACACGGAGAATATGATGAGAGAATTGGATGAAAAGATGTCCTACAGCATGGGGTTTAAAGGGGATTTCAACTTTGGAAATATCGATCTAATTCAGTTCAGTACAGCCCATCAGTTTGCTCAATCGGTAGACAGAAGTTTGTTCAGACTATTGTTGAATTATGACTATATAGAAGAAAGTAATCAGACCATATCTTCTGATTTTACAGGTCAGTTTAGGTATAATTATAAAATTCAAAAAAATTCGATTTTTGGGTTTTTACAAGCGCAAAATTTAAAATCTCTGCGAATGAATCATCGTTTTACCTCTGGAGGGGGCTACCGTCACAATCTGTGGTCAAAGGATAGTGATTATTTGGATCTTTCCGCAGGTTTATTTTTTGAGGACGAGCTTTATGACAAGGACTTGGTTACTCAAATACAAGTTTACAATTGGCGCTATAGTTTTAGCAGTTTTTCTAAATACTCTTTTACCGAGAATACTTTTATCAATTTGTCGGTCTATTATCAAATTAAGACAACAAATTCTGAAGACTATCGCCTATTCGTTCAGCCAAGACTCTATTATATTCTACCCAAATTTGATATTTTCTTAGATTTGACTTATCGCTTTCATTCTACGCCCTATATTATGCTATATCGAAGAGATACCAGTTTGGAACTGGGTGTTGAATTTCAATTAAAATAATTTTTTGTTTTAATCACCTGCAAAGTACCAAGCGCAAGAAAACTCTATGACATGCTTGCAGGGCATAGGCAGGATTATTGAACACGTCCTTACGGTAGGCTTTGTTAAAGATCAATTGCCTCAAGCGATTGATGAGTAGTTTTGAAAAACGAAACAAACCTTGGATGGTTTTGTTGAACTCATCCAAAAGAGGCCATTTTAATAAAACGGCATAGTGATGTCGAGTGAAGCCATTGGTTTGAAGCTTGCCAAGCATGAGGTGATTGGGATATAGGACAACGCATTTTTGTAAAAATTTGTTGATTGATTGGATTTGATTGTGCTCGATTAAGTCGATGGAATTTTTGTAAAATTTCAATATGATCAAGGCATCGTAAACAGACCTTAAGGATAGATTTGTATTGATATTACCCAAATCATTGATTTCCCAGTTTAGAATGGCATGATGGAACATATCTGCTTCCGCTGGTATTGAAATGCCCATTGATTGTCTTGATTGAGCTAATACGGACTGAGGATTGAGAAGGGATTGTTGATCTTTTTGAAGTAATCTATGATGAATTTCTACACCAGCAGGTTGAGAGCTGTGGTGCAATCGAGGCAAATGCCTAGCAGTATTTCTAAGGTGCTTGGCGCCAGGGTTAATCGGAGTAGGGTGGAAATAGCCCTGACCCTTAAGACAATCATGGGCTAGCTGACATTGGTCAGTCTTGACCAAGATGTCTATATCACCAACCATGCGTTCTCCCTCATCGGTCATTGCTCCGCTGACCAACAGGGCAGCACCTTTCACAAAAATGCCTTGGATGTCTTTTCTCTGAAATATTTGTTGGATATCGGCAACTTGTCTTATAAGTGCCTCATTTCGTTCATGATTCAATTGACTCAGTTGATTTAAATAGGTTGCTAAATCTTTGGGAAGAAAGTCCAAAAGACAATTGCGTTTAAGTTGATAATACAGGGTAGGAAGTACCAAGTGTTGGCTCGCTATTCTAACTACCTCATCCCAATCAGGACCACATTTTAACATCTTTTCAAGACTGTCTTTGTCGGCAAATGGGTCAATCAAATTTGCAACGAAAGACAAGGTTTCAAACGGCTTAGATCTCGGCATTTTAATGTGTTAAGTTTTTAAACCAACATAAAACTTCCTTATAGTTTGAGTAGGACAGGGACCAAGATTTGGCTCGAACAAACCAGTTTAAAAACTGCTTGGCATTTTCTTTCGAATGGGCAATCCAGGTGTCAGGAATGAGTTTTTGTAAGGCTTCAAATTGAGTCAATGGCACTATTTTGAAAACAGATTGGGGATTGAAGTTAACCCAAACTAAATGTTCACAAGGCATTGGGGTTGGAGGTCTCTCACGGCAGTGAATCGGCAGATATTTGATTGATTGAGATTTTTTTTGAATTGACGAATTTTGAATTTGCTTAAGATTGAGATAGAAGTGTTCTAATGTCTGCCATGATCCGGCCTTGACCGAAATCCCCAATGGACTTGGGTAAATGAGGCTATCGGATTGACGCATTAATACTAAATCATCAGCAATACAGCAAAACCCTGAAGCGCTGAGAATCGCCGCCAAGGTACTTTTTCCACTGCCGGAATCACCCAACAGAAGGAGTGCGGTGTCATTCATTTGAACTGCCGAAGCATGAAAGGACGCTAGCCAATCGGGACGGTCGACATTATTGTATGCACCAATCAATTCATTAGCAAAAAGGGATTGAAGGTAATGATAACGGTAAGTGGGTTCCTCTTGGATTAGGCTTTTATTTTTGAATAACCGAATTGTATCATCTACAATCGTGAATTGGTAGTTGAGTTCTGTAGAGGGTTTTGTTCTGAGTTCCAAATGCCTCAAACCCGCTCCGAAAACCTCATGAAGTTTTTGGTTTTGAAAGTCAACAGTAACTTCATGATCGCCGACCTGATAAACGTTTTGACAGCGACCTGAGGTAACATCTTGGCTTGTCGAACGAATGGCCTTTACAGAAGCCAATTGAACACATGATTTATGGGGATAAGCAGGAACCATGGTTTCATCTGAAAATGGGTTTTCTGACAAGAGGTATTGGTTGGTTTCCTCGAGCCATCCTACAAAACCAAAATCGAGCGGCTTGACAAAAGAAGGACGATATGGGGCATTCATGACCTAAATTTAATAAGAATTTAGGTATTTAGGAATCTTACCGTGTAAAGACAAGCTTCGTATTCAAAAGGACCGACAGTCCAGTTGGTGTATATAACGCTTTCTATAAATAAAAAGGAAGCATCTCTATCCTTTTTCAAGAATTTTATAATGCAACACTTTGTTGAATTTCAAGAGTATTCCAATCAAAAAAAATTAGTAAAGCAAAAGGTAAGGTCGAACAATGATCAGCCCTTCACTGGTCTCGCTTCCTCTAAATACCTTTATTTCAGGTCATCATGATTTTATCAAGTTTGTGGTGAACTCCAAATTACTTGTATTTAAAATTAGTCTGGCACAAAGACCTCAATCGTGTCTGTCAATTTGCTCAAGCATTTATTAATTAAACTTGTTTCATTTTGGATTTATTTATAACTCCAAGATAGCTTTTAAGTTCACTTTTGACCTTAGGAAAAAGCAGAAGGAGTCCAATCATATTTGGGAAAACCAATGCCAAAATCATGGCATCGGAGAACTTGATAACCGCATCGAGAGTGGCAGAAGCGCCAATTACAACAAAAAATAGGAACAGCAATTTGTAGGTGACATCGGCTACTTTGCCCCGTCCAAAAAGGAATTTCCACGATTGCAAACCATAATAGGACCATGAAATCATGGTCGAAAAGGCGAAGAGAAAAACCGCAATGGTGAGGATATAGCTGAAGCCTGGCAAAACGGACTCGAAGGCCATTGAGGTCAAATCAACGCCACCAATATATTGCTGAGTTTCGTTGATCAGAACTTTACTGTTTTCAGAATTTCCATAGTCGAATACACCGGCTTCCAAATTAAAAAAGATAATCACCAGGGCGGTCATGGTACAAATAACCACAGTGTCAATAAAGGGTTCAAGTAAGGCTACCACGCCCTCACTTGCTGGGTATTTTGTCTTGACAGCCGAATGTGCAATTGCCGCTGAACCAGCACCAGCCTCGTTAGAAAATGCCGCCCGCTGGAAACCCACTATGATTACCCCAATCAATCCTCCGATGCCAGCCTTTAGAGAGAGTGCCCCGTATATAATCAACCTAAAAGCGTCTCCGACATATTCAAAATTCCATAAAATGACAATAAGCGATGCGAGTATATAGAGTATGGCCATAAAGGGTACTATTTTTTCAGTGAATTTTGCAATTCTCTTGATACCACCGATAATCACGATTCCTACAATGGCTGCCATCCCTAGTCCAATAAAAAAGCCAGAGGCAGAGCTGTGAATGCCAAGTACCGATTCTATTTGCACCGCTGCCTGATTGGATTGGAAAGCATTGCCACCGCCGAAAGAAGCGCCAACGCAAAGGATTGAAAATAGCAGAGCCAAAAGTTTTCCAAACCCTCCCAATCCAATAGTATTCAACCCTTTTTTGAGGTAATACATTGGACCCCCGTAGATAGTGCCATCAGGTCCCACGTCTCTATATTTTACGCCAAGAGTGCATTCGACAAATTTCGAAGTCATTCCCAGAATTCCGCAGACAATCATCCAAAAGGTAGCTCCTGGACCACCTAAAGCAATAGCAACCGCTACTCCGGCAATGTTCCCAAGTCCTACTGTTCCTGAAACCGCCGCAGATAAGGCTTGAAAATGACTGACCTCCCCATCTTTGCTCTCTTCCTTTATACCCCCCGCGGTGGCATTATTAACTAAATTATCAGCAGGTTTAGCGCCACCATGAAGGTCAATATCGTCGTATTTTCCCCGAACAGTATTGATGGCAAGCTTGAATTTTGTGATGGCTGGAAAGCCAAAATAAAATGTAAAAAAGGTTGCTCCAAAGACCAGTAACAAGAGAACAATGGGCATGTTCTGACCTGCTATGCTGACAGGAGATAAAATAAGAGATTCCCACCAATGTGCCACTGGCTCAAAGGCATCGTTAATTTTTTGATCCAACCCTTTCTCTTGGCCGAAATTGATTAGGGGAAAGAGGGAAAGTAAAAGTGAGATAGTTTTTTTCATACAATAAATATTTAGGTTTCATTATTGTTTTTTATACTCCCACTTTTGAAGTGTCACACCAGTAAAACCCTTTTCAATTGCTTCTATTTCAGATTTTTCGAAATGGTCATTTTCTTGTGAAAAATGAACAAACAAAACCTATAGGAACACAGCTCAGAACGCTGGTTCAAGTTTAGATACTTAGTACAAGCTATGCGATAAGGTTTAGAATGGGATAGAAGAGTTCGACATGGGGTGAAAAACAAGAATAAAGTTAACAAAAAAACTCATTCAAGTGAACTCGGGTGAATTTTTAACAAATTGTCGCTAGGGTAAGGCTTTGACCATAAAAGCCGGGGTGACAGTTATGCAAATATGAGGTTATTTAGTTCGATTTGAACTTAGTATCTTGTTGTTCTTACTAAAGATAGATGAATCAAGTGAAAATAATTGGTCTATGCACTACCAGTTAAAATAGGGAAAGACTCAGGGTTTAATGCGATGGGATAAAATGATGATGCAATTTTGCATCTGTTGATCAAAACCGTGAAAATGTCAACCTATAAAGATTGATCGAATGGATTTTTCAGAATTAGTATTGACTCATCAATTTACTGGTTGTAATAAACCTGTAGCCAAATCGAAGGGATAAAATAGTTCGCGTTAATAAAATCATTCGCTACTTAAATTACTTAAAAAAACAAGGGACAAATCTCAAAAAAATTGAGTTTGTCCCATTTGGTGGAGTCGCCGAGAATCGAACTCGGGTCCAAACAAGCCATCAAAGAGCTTTCTACATGTTTAGTTTTTAGTTAATTTTCGATCTGCTACCGGCTAAAAACAGCCTATATCAGACTTAGCTTTTTGGTCTTAATAATGCGTCAAAGCACTGCACTATTGTAGTAAACTTTTACGATGCCTCAAAATAAAACGCCGCTTACTAAGGCTTTTTGGAGACATTTAGCTTTCCTACCTGGTAGGACGAGGCTTGATCTTACTGTGATTCAGATTAAGCAGCTAAAGCGTAGTTATTCTCGCCGTTTAATTGTTGATATCGCCTTTAACGTGTTTCAATATCATGACACGACATGCTTACTGTTCAACAGATCTCGCTGTCAAAACCAATCGACCCCATTACTCTATGAAAGTCCTAAAGGACAGCAAATTTAAACAAAAGTTGCTTATCCGTTCTATTAAGTTTATTTTTGACCACAACAGCCAGAGCATTCTATGTCCTTGATTACCTTCGCCATTATAAAAGAACGAAAATCTCCACCAGATAGTCGAGTACCCTTAACTCCGTCTCAGTGTGTACAGTTGCAAGAATTATATCCAATGGCTAGGATATTGGTGGAATCTTCCGATGTAAGAATTTTTCGCGATGAAGATTACCGTGCTCTAGGGTTGGAAGTCACTGATGACATCAGCCAAGCCGATGCAATGCTAGGTGTCAAAGAAGTTCCAGTTGAAGCACTTATTCCAAACAAAACTTACCTCTTTTTTAGCCATACCATTAAAAAGCAACCCTACAATCGTAAGTTGCTAAAGGCCATATTGGAAAAGAATATAAATCTTATTGATCACGAAACCTTAGCGTATTCCGACGGAAGCAGAGTGTTGGGATTTGGCTTCTATGCCGGATTGGTGGGTGCTTACAATGGCATACGAGCATGGGGTCTCAAACATCGCACTTATGAAATAGAAAAGGCTCATTTGTTGCCCGATCTCAAAGCCTTGCACCAAGAGCTCTCTGTCATCAAATTGCCCGCAATAAAAATATTGCTCACAGGTCATGGCAGGGTGGGTAAGGGCGCAGCTTCTATTTTGGAACAGATGAATATTCGTAAGGTTAATATTATCGATTATTTATCACAAAATTTTGACGAAGCAGTCTATTGCCATGTTGGGTCATTGGATTATAATGCCCGAAAAGATGGGGCGCCTTCAAGTCGTGAGGATTTTTACCATCACCCAGAGGATTATCGCAGTACTTTTGACCGATTCTCTTCGGTAACCGATTTTTTTATTGCAGGACATTTTCACAATCAGAAGGCTCCTTTTTTGTTTACTCGTGAGGAGGCAAAGTCCAAGGATTTTAAAATTTCTGTAGTGGCCGATGTCAGCTGCGACATCGACGGACCAGTAGCTTGTACCATTCGACCCTCTACTATCCTCAATCCTCTTTATGGCTACGACCCTATGACTGAGCAAGAAGTTGATTTTGACCAGCCTCAAGCCATTGCAGTCATGGCTGTGGATAATCTTCCATGCGAATTACCGCGAGATGCCAGTCATGGTTTTGGGAGTGATTTGTTGACCAAAGTGATTCCCAACTTCTTCAATGATGACGCCGAAGGTATTCTCCATCGGGCTCAAATTACTCAAAGGGGTAAGTTGACCGATAAGTTCAAATATTTACAGGAATATGTCGATAAGGCATAAAAAAAAGGCTATTCGAGAGAAAAGCCTTTTGAAAAAAAATTGAATTCGTTTATTAAATTACTTTAACCTGCACAGCATTCATGCCTTTTTTACCTTCTTTAAGATCAAACTCAACTGAGTCATCTTGTCTGATTTCATCGATTAATCCTGAAATGTGAACAAAATACTCCGTATTTGATCCATCTTCTGTAATGAATCCATATCCTTTGGACTCATTGTAGAACTTTACTTTTCCTGTTTTCAATTGTATAAATTTTAATTGTGCAAATCTACTGTTATTTAACGGGATAAATCGAATGTTTTACCATTATTTTCAAATACGCTTTTCTTTTGGTGCAATTTTCCTAGTGTTGCTAAAGTAATTTTACAAATTGTGATTTATCATATTATTATTGTTAAACTCTAATTGGTTGGTTAAATTTGTCGGTCCAAATAAAGGAGCAACTCATGAACATCCACGAATTTCAAGGTAAGTCAATATTAAGTCAACATGGTGTTCGCGTTCAACGCGGTATCATTGCCAGTACTGTTGAGGAAGCCGTTAAAGCAGCCAAAGATTTGAATAGCCAAACTGGAACCAATTGGTTTGTCATCAAAGCACAGGTGCACGCTGGCGGTCGTGGTAAAGGTGGGGGAGTTAAGTTAGCCAAAAATTACGATGAGGTCGCTTCACTTTCCAGTCAAATATTGGGTATGCAGCTCGTGACTCCTCAGACTTCAGCAGAAGGTAAAACAGTGCACCAAGTACTTATTGCCGAAGATGTTTATTATCCTGGAGAATCAGAGACCTCAGAATTCTATATGTCGGTATTGCTCGACCGTTCTCAAGGCCGAAACATGATCATGTATTCGACCGAAGGTGGAATGGACATCGAAACAGTCGCCGAACAAACACCGCATTTGATTTTTTCTGAATCAGTTGATCCAATGGTGGGTCTCCTGCCTTTTCAGGCCAGACGTATCGCTTTTAATTTGGGATTGAGCGGCACAGCTTTCAAAGAAATGACGCAGTTTGTTACTGCCTTGTACCAAGCCTATGTTCAATCGGACGCATCTTTGTTCGAAATTAATCCAGTACTCAAAACAAGTGACAACAAAATTATGGCTGTAGATGCCAAGGTGTCTCTGGACGACAATGCCTTATTCCGCCACAAAGATTTTCTCGAAATGAGAGATACACGCGAAGAAAATCCTATTGAAGTTGAGGCTAAAGAAGTCGGTTTGAATTATGTGGACTTAGATGGTAATGTTGGTTGCATGGTAAACGGCGCTGGTTTGGCGATGGCAACGATGGATTTGATTAAACAGGCAGGTGGAGAACCGGCCAATTTTCTTGATGTTGGTGGTACTGCCGATGCGGCGCGTGTTGAAACAGCTTTTAGAATTATCTTAAAAGATCCCTCGGTAAAGGCTATTCTGATCAATATTTTTGGTGGTATCGTTCGTTGTGATCGTGTAGCACAGGGAGTTGTGGATGCTTACAAAAATCTTGGCGATGCAATAAAAATTCCAATTATAGTGCGTTTGCAAGGCACCAATGCCGATATAGCGAAGCAACTGATCGATAATTCAGGATTGGATGTTCAAAGCGCAGTAGAATTCCAAGAAGCTGCAGATAAGGTGCAAGCCGTGTTGGCTTAATTTATTTTACTTTTTCTAGTTTATCTTGATACCCTTTGATGGCATCTCTCAACCGCGCTGCCTCAATAAAGTCAAGCGATGTCGCAGCCAATTCCATAGCCTTGCGAGTTTCTTTAATTTTACTCTCTAACTCGGGCTTGGTCCAATATTTCGAGGCTTCTTCAGCTGCCAATGGAACCATACTGCCTGGATTGGGTGCGTAGGTTTTTTTCTTAACTAAAATATTCTCTAAAGTTTTGTCAAGAGCAGTAGGTGTAATGTTATGTTTGGTGTTGTACTCAATTTGTTTTCTTCGCCGATAGTCTGTTTCATCAATGGTGGTTTGCATACTTTTAGTGACCTTATCGGCATACATGATGGCCTTTCCATTCAAATTTCGAGCTGCTCGCCCGACTGTTTGAGTCAAAGATCTGGCAGAACGTAAAAAGCCTTCTTTGTCGGCATCCAAAATGGCCACTAATGATACTTCTGGTAAGTC
>JALRKI010000018.1 GCA_023254815.1 Flavobacteriaceae bacterium | reverse complement strand
ATGCCATACTTTTTGTCATAGGTCATGTCGGCATGACTTGGCCTGTACACCGATTGAATGTGACTGTAATCTTTTGACTTTTGGTCTTTGTTGATAATTTGAAATCCTATGGGTGTTCCAGTAGTTTTTCCTTCGAAAAGCCCGGAAAGCCATATTACTTGGTCGTCTTCCTTGCGAGCCGTTACAATTTTGGATTGTCCCGGTCGGCGGCGATTTAAATCATCTTGAATAGCGGCAAAGTCAAGCGCAATACCAGCAGGACAACCATCGATTATACCTCCAATGGCAGGTCCATGCGACTCTCCGAAAGTGGTGAGTTTAAAAATTGTTCCAAAAGTGTTACCCGCCATATGGTCAAATTTACAAAAAACCAACCGCTTAATTGCAACAGAAACTATTGTACCCTTTGAATAGCCTTTTCATAGGCGGCTTCATACAAAGGCATAATGCCGTCAATATCATAACGCAAGGCTTGTGTTTTTGCATTTTTCTTGAAATTTTCTAAGGTATCGTCTTCTAGCAAAATTTGGATGGACTGTTCTGCCATTAAATTTACATCCCCGACCTGACTTAAAAATCCTGTTTTCCCATGGAGGTTCAATTCTGGCAAACCTCCAGTATCAGAAGATACAACAGGTACTCCAAAAGCCATCGCCTCAAGGGCAGCTAAACCAAAACTTTCGGCTTCGGAAGGCAGCAAAAACAAGTCACTGTAACAAAGTACTTGATTGATCTCTCGGCTGTTCCCTAAAAATACGACGTCATTCATCAAACCATAAGTTGCTACTTGCATTTCTGCAGCTTCTTTCTCAGGTCCATCTCCAACCATAATTAATTTAGCTGGAAGTCTGTCTCTAATTTTTTTAAATACCTCGATCACATCGGCAATACGTTTAACAGGTCTAAAATTGCTGATGTGAGAAACGATCCTTTCATGAGGTTCCGCTAACACATGTCTTTCGCATTTCAAGGGATTGACGTGGGTTTTTGGATCGATGAAATTTGGAATTACCTGAATGTCTTTTTGAATATTAAACAATTTTTCAGTATCTCTTTTCAAACTTTCCGACACAGTGGTTACCACATCTGATTGATTAATGCTAAAAGTTACCGCTGCTTTGTAAAAAGGGTGACTTCCCACTAAAGTAATATCTGTACCGTGCAAGGTGGTGACTATAGGCAATTTAATTCCCATATCTTCCAACATTTTTTTGGTCATGTAAGCGGCATAGGCATGCGGAATCGCATAGTGAACATGAAGTACATCAATGCCATAGGTTTTGATAACATTGACCAACCTGCTGGAAAGTGCCAATTCATAGGGCTGATAGTGAAACAAAGCATAGTCGGGGACGTGAACTTCGTGAAAATGTACGTTAGGGCTTAACAAATCCAATCTCACCGGTTGACTGTATGTGACAAAGTGGACTTCATGTCCCTTTCGAGACATGGCCAATCCCAGCTCGGTCGCTACCACTCCACTACCTCCGAAGGTAGGATAACAAACAATGCCTATTTTCATACGATTAATTTGGTTTGATTTTAGTCCCGAATGGCGTCATAAATAACTTTTTGAATTTCCGACCGTATGTTGTATTTCACCAAGTCGCTATTTTTGTCGTCCGGATAAGTGCGATTTGATAAAAACACATAAATTATCTCCTCCTCAGGATCGGCCCATGTAAATGTCCCGGTGTATCCCGAATGACCAAAGCTCAGCATGGACACACAGTGGCATGTCGGACCAGGTTCTTCAAGCTGGGGCTTGTCAAAGCCAAGGCCTCGTCGATTGTTTTCATTGCAAAAATAACAAGTGTTAAATCGATCAAAAGATGCTTCGCTAAAAAAGCGTTTTCCGCCATAAAATCCTTTTTGAACAAACATTTGCATCATTTTAGCCACGTCATTGGCGTTGGCAAAAAGCCCTGCATGTCCACCAACTCCCCCTAACATGGCGGCCCCAGGGTCATGAACAAATCCTCTTATTTCTCGAAATCTAAAATATTGATCTATTTCTGTTGGAACAATTGCCTTGATGTCATACCAATCCAGAGGCAAGTAACCAGTATGATTGGCTCCGATAGGCATTAAAAAATGTTGTTGAACTAACTCATCGAGCCCTTGCTTATAGGCACCTTCAACGTACTCCTGAAGTAAAAGAAAAGTCAAGTCGCTATATTTGTAATCCGTTGTTTCTCTTAAAGGACTCTTCAATATCCAATTTGAAATACTGTCCTTAAAACTTGACAGCAAGTACAGTTCCTTAGCAACATGCAGTTGATGTAACACATCTTTTTTGCTTGAGAAGTACTCAGGAATCGGTAGATTGGTCACGGTATCTAAGGTTTCCTTATAGAAAGGAATCCATGGCAGAAGTCCAGCACTGTGCGACAACAATCGCTTCATGTCTATTCCAGCCTTATTGCTTTCTCGGTATTTCGGCATAACGTGTCCTAGAGTATCGTCCAAATGAAAAATACCCTTGTCTTCCATTTCAATAATCAAAGGCAATGTCCCTAGAATCTTTGTAATTGAAGCCAAATCATAAATGTCGTCTAAATCGACTTTTTCAGTGTTGTCATACGTATGATATCCAAAAGCCTTTTCGTAAACTATCTTACCATTTTTTCCAACCAATATTTGAGCCCCTGGTATCATTTTTTGACTCATGGCGTACGCTGTAATGGAGTCAATTTTATTCAGTACAGTGTCGTCTAACCCAACGTTGATAGGATTGGAATACCCAAGACGCTTTAAAGAAACTGTTTTTAAACCATCCCCCTCCTCGAACAAACCCTCGATGGTTACAGGGATATGGCCCTTTGCCTTGGTGGCTCCAAAAATAAGTTGAGCCACCTGCGATTGAGCCTCCTTGCTGTTTTCATAGGCCAGGATAATCCCTTCGATATTCTCCATGGTCCTTAACTGTTTGAGCACATAAGGGTTTGTAAATACAGCAAAAATAACCCTATGATTTCTAGATAATTCTTCGAGTGCGACTAGCTCAGCAGTAGTCATTTTATAAGACAGGAAAGGGCTGCTGCTAGGTTTATGTAATCCTATGACTACTGTACTGTATTGTTTCAATTGCTGATTCAATTCGTCAAGGTTGTCAATTTTGACTTCAGCAATGTTTGTGTACTTATTTAAAGTCGATATAAAAGTGCTTGAATCGCCATTCCCAAGCTGAACAAAGGCCAAACGTTCGAGCGTCAAATCGCGAATAGGTATAATGTTACCTTTATTGGCCAATACGGTCACGGCAGCTTCCATCACTTTTTCATTTAACGCTTTGTTTTTATACTGATTAAGATCCTCAATCAAATGGTTTGTTGCAATAGGTTTGAAATTGTTGAGTCCGACTTTGAACTTAGCCTTCAATATTTTTTTGACTGAATAGCATAACCGGTCTTCGGATATCTTTCCTGTATGGTAAGCTTTTTTGAATAGAGAAATAGCCTTTGGGACATTTTCGGCCATCAGCAAAACGTCATTGCCCGCCAAAAAGGCCTGCAAATCTACTTCTCCTGGTTCTACGTAATTAGCCACTCCTTTCATGCTGAGGGCATCTGAAAAAATCAATCCCTCAAACCCCATTTCATCTTTAAGCAAGGAGGTCACTACTTCGGAGGATAAAGATGAAGGCAAGCCATCTCGACCTGTGATTGCAGGAACATTGAGGTGGGCAACCATTACTCCATTTAATCCTTGATCAATCAAAGCTCGGTAAGGCGACAATTCGACGTTCTTAATACGGTTGAGGGGAAAATCTATAGTTGGAAGCGTTTTGTGAGAATCTTGATCGGTATCTCCATGCCCGGGAAAGTGCTTTGCCGTAGTCAGTAAATTTTGTGATTGTAAGCCTTTTAAAAAAAATGAGGCCTTTTCAATCACCAAGTCCTTATCCGAACCAAAAGCTCTTGAGCCAATAATTGGATTGTCAGGATTGGTATTGATATCAACAACGGGAGCAAAATTGACATGAACCCCAAGCCTGTTGCAATGTCCTCCAATTTGTTTTCCCACCTCATAAATCAACTCGTTATCCCGAACAGCGCCTAAAGTCATGTTAAATGGAAAAGCGTGTGTCTGATCTAACCGCATGGCCAAACCCCATTCTGCATCCATGCCGATGAGCAAAGGAAGATTAGTGAGGGTTTGGTATTTGTTTGTTAATTCGGCTTGTCGAATTGGATCTCCTTTAGAAAAAATAATTCCCCCTAATTGTGCTGACTTGATTAAATTTTCGTTGAACTGTGCGTCCTTTTGTGTTTGGTTTGAAAAAATCTGAATCATGAACAGTTGTCCAATTTTTTGATCCAAACTCATACTTGAATAGATACTGTCAACCCAATGTCTTTGAGCCAATTCGTTGCTCGCCAATAATGGATCAACCTGTGCCGATATAGAAAAACTAAAGCTCAGCCAAACCGCAATCACCAAAGAACTATTTTTCATCAATATCATGACTTGCTCAAAAAACGACTGTGCCAACTTTCTTCAGCGGGTACTTCCCAATCCGATCTGTATTCAGAAATGTTGTTGACAAGATTATTAAAAACAACGGTTGACTTAGAAACTGCCTTGTCTTTGGCCATTTGTTTGAACTCCAAAAGCGTTTTGTAGGCTACAAACTCTCCTTGTTTGTAGGATACATTCATCTTGTCGAGCAAATCAACTCCAAAGCGCTGTTCCAAATTTTGTATGAATCTCACTGAGCTATCAATAGAACAACCACTGGCCGAAGTTTCAGATTGATCTAGTGCAATAACAATAAAGCGGTTGTACGGTAATTCGTAGCCCGCTCTGAGTTGAGCCCCATGTGCGGTCCACTGGTCTAAAAACAATGCGAGCTCGGACTGAACTACTTCCATCTCTTCGGCCGAAAGAGTTCTATTACATTGGTATATCCACACGCGTGATGTTTCGGGAAGATCATCAAAAGGAACTAGCATAGTTTTGAAATTAGAGATCAGCGGCTTGAGCAATCATTTCGGCAACATCCATGACATTGACATCGGCCTCATGTCCTTTGGTTTTAACTCCATCGGTCAACATGGTATTGCAAAATGGGCAACCAGCAGCAATGATGTTAGCTTTGGTTCCTATGGCCTCTTCGGTTCGTTCGATATTGATTTCTTTATGGCCTTTTTCGGCCTCCTTAAACATTTGGGCACCGCCTGCACCACAGCACAATCCATTTTTTCGACTGCGTTTCATTTCAATGAGTTCTACCTCTAGTTTTTCTAAAAGTAATCTAGGAGCCTCATAAACGTTATTGGCTCTTCCTAAATAGCAAGGATCGTGAAAAGTTATGCGTTTACCTTTAAATTGTCCTGATTCAACTTTGAGACGTCCTTCTGTCAATAACGATTTTAAAAACTGAGTGTGATGCATCACTTCATAG
>JALRKI010000003.1 GCA_023254815.1 Flavobacteriaceae bacterium | reverse complement strand
TGTTGATAAGATAAGTTTCGTTTGGTTGACTAAACATCATTTTCATGATGTTCTCGATGTAATCCAAATCCTTGGCTCCGTAATCAATTGGAAGTCCTTGAGTCTTTCTCATTGTCCAAGCCACTAATACAGGAAATTTACCCATTATCTTCGCAATGGCCTTGTACATATCCTCATCCGAATTGACATTCACCGAGCTGGGATTGAATGCTGTCAAAGCGCTTGTTAATGAAGATAAAACTCCCATGGGATGGGCGGCTTTCGGAAAGGCGTCAATTATTTTTTTAACATCTTCATCCACAAATGAATTGGCTTTGATGTCGTTTTGGAATTTAGTAAGCTGGTCTAGATTGGGCAATTCTCCAAAAATCAAGAGATATGCAACCTCCAAAAAAGTAGCCTTTTCAGCCAATTCTTCTATGGCATATCCTCTGTAGCGGAGTATCCCTAAATCACCATCCAAGAAGGTAATAGCGCTCAAACAAGAGCCAGTATTCTTGTATCCAGGATCGAGGGTAACCAAATTGGCGACACTGCGCAAAGCGGCAATATCAACACCACTTTCATTTTCAGTACCAGTAATTACTGGCAAATCTATTGAGGTATTATTGTAAGTTAAAGTTGCTTTGGCACTCATGATGTGATCAATTTAATTGCGACGAAGTTACGAAAATAGACGCTCAATAAAAAGCTGTCGTTTCGGAACTCTATTAAAATTACTATATATACGTCAAAAAAAACCTACTTGCTAAAAGCTGCAATTCCTGGAAAATAAGCCCTTTTCCCCAACTCTTCTTCAAGTCTCAACAATTGGTTGTATTTGGCCATTCGGTCAGAACGCGAAGCTGATCCGGTTTTAATTTGACCCGTATTCAAAGCTACAGCCAAGTCGGCTATAGTGGTATCTTCAGTTTCTCCAGAACGATGAGACATTACAGCGGTATAGCCCGCCTTGTGAGCCATTTTAACTGCAGCGATAGTTTCGGAAAGTGTGCCAATCTGGTTAACTTTGACTAAGATAGAATTGGCAACGCTTTGTTCAATTCCTCGTGAAAGACGCTCAACATTGGTCACAAATAAATCATCTCCCACAAGTTGAATCTTATGGCCAACCTTTTGTGTCAAATAGGCCCATCCTTCCCAGTCATTCTCATCCATGCCATCTTCTATAGAAATGATTGGATACTTTTCTACTAATGAGGCCAAATAATCTGCCTGCTCTTGGCTGGTTCTACTTACTCCCCTCTCCCCTTCAAACTTAGAATAATCGTATTTTCCATTTACATAAAATTCAGCTGCCGCACAGTCCAATGCAATTTTCACGTCTTCGCCGAAAGAATAACCAGCATTTGAAACGGCCTGTGAAATGGTGTCCAAAGCATCCTCGGTGCCTCCAAGCCTTGGAGCAAATCCACCTTCATCTCCTACAGCTGTACTCAGGTTTCTTTGGTGAAGTACTTTTTTTAATTGATGGAAAATTTCAGAACCCATTTGCATAGCATGAGTAAAACTATGGGCCTTAACTGGAATAATCATGAATTCTTGAAATGCAATGGGAGCGTCGCTGTGCGAACCGCCATTGATAATGTTCATCATTGGAACCGGCAAAGTACAGGCCTCGGTGCCTCCCACGTATTCAAATAAGGAGACTCCCAAAGATTTAGCCGCTGCATGAGCTACTGCTAAGGAAACCCCTAAAATGGCGTTGGCGCCAAGTTTGGACTTATTAGGGGTGCCATCCAAATCAATCATCTTTTGATCGATACGCTCTTGATCCAAAACGGACAATCCTATGATAGCCGGAGCCAAAATGGTATTAACATGGTCGACAGCCTTCAGAACTCCCTTTCCTAAATAGCTGCTTCCACCATCTCTCAATTCAACTGCTTCATGTTCTCCAGTAGAAGCTCCCGAAGGAACAGCGGCTCGACCAAAAGACCCGTCTTCTGTGGTGACGTCAACTTCAATGGTTGGGTTTCCTCGTGAATCAAAAATTTGGCGTGCAAAGACAGATTGGATAGTACTCATAAAATTTAATTTGTGGCGAATTTACAAATAGAAAATTGCATTTTTAGACTTATTGAAGTAAAAACTGGATTCAATTTAGACTTGATTTATTTGGAGCCATGCTATCTACAAACATGTCAAAAAGATAGGCCGAATCGTGAGGCCCGGGACTTGCTTCTGGATGATATTGTACTGAAAATACGGGTTTGGATTTCATTCTAATACCTGCTACAGTTCCATCATTCAAATGCACATGAGTAATTTCAAGGTCTGAATGGGCTTCGGCTTCCTCTCTATTGATGGCAAAACCGTGATTTTGAGAAGTGATCTCGCCTCTTCCAGTTAAAAGATTCTTGACGGGGTGATTGATTCCCCGGTGACCATTATGCATCTTATAGGTACTTATGCCATTGGCAAGGGCAATTACTTGATGCCCAAGACATATCCCAAAAAGTGGTTTCCCTGAATCAATTATCTTTTTTGCCAACTCAATAGAGTCCTTTAGAGGTGCTGGATCACCCGGACCGTTAGAAATGAAATAACCATCCGGCTGCCAGGCACTCATCTCTTCGAAGGACGCATTGTATGGAAATACCTTAACATAGCAATCTCGATTCGAGAGATTTCTAAGAATATTTTGCTTTATTCCAATATCTAGGGCAGCGACGCGATAGCTTGATTTTTCTTCACCAAAAAAGTAAGGAGTTATTGTTGATACTTTGGAGGCCAATTCAAGACCATTCATGTCCGGCACTGCATCGAGCTGTTCTTTTAGACTCTCTAAGTCATTTACCTCAGTTGATATGAGGGCATTCATGGCACCGTGATCTCTAATATGGCCAACTAACGCTCTGGTATCAACATCAGAAATTGCCATCAAATTATTGGCGTCCAGAAAAGTTTTAAGATCTGATTCAGCATCGGCTCTAGAATAATCAAAGCTAAAGTTTTTACAAATCAAACCTGCGATTTTCACACTACCCGATTCAACCTCATTGACATTAACACCATAGTTCCCAATATGGGCGTTGGTAGTGATCATTAATTGTCCAAAATAAGATGGATCTGTGAAGATTTCTTGATATCCAGTCATACCAGTATTGAAACAAACTTCGCCAAAAGCTGTGCCTCTATTACCTATTGCCTTTCCATGAAAAATGGTGCCATCCTTTAGTAGCAGAATAGCATTGTGACGTTTAGATGACCTCATAAAGAGAATGATTGTTGGTTTGCCAAAACTAATAAATCAAAACGACTTAGCGGACTGATTTATAAAAAAAGGGGTGAACGTAAATTCACCCCTTTTTATATGAAATATTGATTTCATTTATTCTTCTTCGGAACTAACTTCAGGCTTGTTTGTAACTACAGGCGCAGGAGCTACCTTTTTAGTCCTCTTTGCTGGTCGAGGAGCCGTATAGAGATCGTTATAATCGACCAATTCAATCATCGCCATGTCAGCGTTATCACCAAGACGATGTCCTAGTTTGATGATGCGCGTATATCCTCCTTGACGTCCTGCTACTTTTTTTCCTACATGATCAAATAGTTCTGAAATGGCCTCCTTCTGACGCAATCTACTGAAAACAATACGTCTGTTGTGAGTTGTGTCTTCTTTAGACTTCGTGATCATTGGTTCTACGAAAACTTTCAAGGCTTTAGCTTTGGCAACAGTGGTATTGATTCGCTTATGCTCTATAAGTGAGCAAGCCATGTTGGCTAACATTGAACGACGATGCGCCGTTTTTCGACCTAGGTGGTTTATTTTTTTTCCGTGTCTCATAATATATGACTTATGACTAGAGAATTAATCTCGGTCCAATTTATATTTACTTAAGTCCATCCCAAAATTCAGCCCTTTGACATTAACCAACTCTTCGAGTTCGGTTAACGATTTTTTTCCAAAGTTTCTAAACTTCATCAAATCGTTCTTGTTGAAAGACACTAAATCTCCTAGGGTATCGACTTCCGCCGCTTTCAGACAATTCAAAGCCCTTACTGAAAGGTCCATGTCCACCAAACGGGTTTTCAACAATTGACGCATGTGAAGTGATTCTTCATCGTAAGTCTCAGTCTGAGCAATTTCATCTGCCTCTAGTGTGATGCGTTCATCAGAGAACAGCATGAAGTGATGAATCAAAATTTTAGCTGCCTCAGTTAAGGCATCCTTTGGAGCGATGGAACCGTCAGTCGAAATTTCAAAAACTAATTTCTCGTAATCGGTTTTCTGCTCAACTCGATAATCTTCGATACCAAATTTTACATTCTTGATTGGCGTATAGATTGAATCTGTGAAAATTGTACCAAGCGGTGCTCCAGCTTTTTTGTTGTCATCGGCAACTACATAGCCGCGACCTTTACCAATGGTAATTTCCATATTGATTTTCACTTTAGGATCCATGGTGCAAATCACCAAATCGGGATTCAAAACTTGGAATCCAGAGATGAATTTTTGAAAATCCCCAGCGGTCAGAACACTCTGCTTGGTTACAGCGATGTTCACCAATTCGTTGTCCACGTCTTCTATTTGACGCTTAAATCGAATTTGCTTAAGATTCAATACAATTTCGGTTACATCTTCAACTACACCAGAAATGGTGGAAAATTCATGTTCAACACCTTCGATACGAAGAGAAGTGATAGCAAAACCTTCGAGAGATGACAAAAGCACACGACGCAACGCGTTGCCTACAGTCAAACCGTATCCAGGTTCAAGTGGTCTAAATTCAAACTTGCCTTCATAATCGGTTGAATCGATCATGATGACTTTATCGGGTTTTTGAAAATTTAATATTGCCATTTTTTGTCTTCTATATGATTATTTCGAGTATAATTCAACGATGAATTGTTCATTAATATTTTCTGGAATTTGGATGCGTTCAGGCACAGAGACATAAGTTCCTTGCATTTTGTTATCGTCCCAAGTAATCCATTCATAAACAGGGTGAGACCCTGCCAAAGATTGGGTAATCGCGTCCATAGACTTAGATTTCTCGCGAACTCCAACAACATCACCAGCCTTGACAGAATAGGAGGAAATACTTACAATCCCTCCATTAACTGTAATATGTCTGTGCGAAACCAATTGACGTGCAGCACTTCGACTTGGAGCAATGCCCATGCGGTAGACCACGTTGTCTAAACGCGACTCACACAACTGAAGTAAAACAACACCTGTAATTCCTCTCGAGGCAGTAGCTCTCTTGAACATATTACGGAATTGACGTTCCAAGATACCGTAAGTATACTTGGCTTTTTGTTTTTCCTGCAATTGAATTGCATACTCAGATTTTTTACCACGACGACGGGTATTTCCGTGCTGCCCTGGAGGATAATTACGTTTTTCAAACGCCTTATCTTCGCCGTAAATTGCTTCTCCGAATTTACGGGCAATTTTTGTTTTTGGACCTATATATCTTGCCATTCTATTTGAATTTTAAAGTGCTGTTGTGAATTAAGGTCTAGCTATCCTTCGACAACAAATGCTGCACTCATGCTGTTAGTATTAATTAAACGCGTCTTCTTTTTGGTGGACGACACCCGTTGTGTGGCATTGGGGTAATATCGACAATTTCGGTTACCTCAATTCCGTTATTATGTAAAGTACGAATTGCAGACTCTCGTCCTCCTCCAGGTCCTTTAACATAAACTTTTACTTTGCGCAAACCGGCTTCTTTTGCAATGTTAACCGCATCTTCTGCAGCAAGTTGAGCTGCATAAGGCGTATTTTTCTTTGATCCTCGAAAGCCCATTTTCCCCGCCGAAGACCAAGAAATAACGTCACCTTTTTTATTGGTCAACGATATAATAATGTTGTTGAACGATGCTGTGACATGCGC
>JALRKI010000039.1 GCA_023254815.1 Flavobacteriaceae bacterium | reverse complement strand
TAAATGCGCAATTCATAAATTGAAACGCCCACCACCTTCTATGTTTAGAAATTTCTATAAAAATGGCGAGGACAAACTACTCCGGTACGGCCTTCAGCCGAAAAACAACCTTCATCAAAAACGTTAATTTCTTGCCCATTTACAGCTAATTCTGATTTAATTTGGGCTATCGCAACTGTCTTGCCAAGCCATTCACTCACAGCATAACTAGAGACACGGCCAACCAAGACGCCACCCATCCAGACAGAGGCTCTTCCACAGAGCGGATCAAACCCATCAAGAGCTACACCGACAGTCCTAAACCTTGGCGCTTGTCTCTTTCTAAGAAGTGCGGCTTTACCACGAAAATCTCTTTTTGAGAGGTCAACGATAAAATCAAGTCCAAGTTCGGTTGGTGTTTCAGCCCCTGTCATATCGCGACCAAAAAACAAAAGTCCAGCCTCGATTCTGGCAATATCGAGCGCGTCAAATCCAACTGGCCTAGCCCCCAAGGAAACAAATTGTGTCCAAATGTTTTTTGCTTCTGTAGGTCCAGCAAAAATCTCAAACCCATCTTCACCTGAATAGCTGGTCCTGGCTATCATTACGTCAGAGCCTTGAACAGAAAATAACGCATGTTCGAAGCGACCAAGTTGGGCAACAGTCACAGATGAAATTGCCTCGGTTAAAACCACTTCTGCATTTGGCCCTTGTAGCATTAGACAAGCTGTGACGTCATCAACCCGCACCATCACGTCCATACCCAGCAAGGATTTCTCAAGATGGTCCGCGCCAAAGCCGTCGCCAAAGCAGATAAGCCAGGAGGCATCGTAGTGTTCACTCTCTTTGGGTGAGAGCCGAAAAACGATCGCATCTTCGATGAGGTATCCATTATTATTCAATAGGGCTGAATAAACAGCGGCCCCCGGTTTTATTTGACTGCAATCTCTGGTGATTAAAAAATCAAGAACTTGGGAAGCATCTGCTCCTTTGATCCAGAATTTTTTTATGCCTGACATGTCAGTGAGGCCGGATGATGTCCGGACAGCCAAGTGTTCACCCGTCACATCATGGCTGTATTTTTTTGGAACCAGCATTTGGTTCCAGACAAAAAACTCAGCCCCCAATTCCTGGTGAATTGAGACGATCGGACTAGATCGTGGATTAGCAAACTTAATCCCCATTAGCCGATTTGGGGCCGCAGGGTGCGTCTTCTAGAAATTCGCATGATCGCAAGAGCGATGAAGGAGAACACTGGTCCAGCGAGGAGATTCAACAAAGTTATGATCTGAAACAGTTCATGAACCTCTTGCCTAATCTGCAGCCTTATTTTTCTGAGTTCATTTTTCAGTGGATAAATCATTTCTCGAATTTTGAGGACCTGAGCTTTGACCTCTTCAGGTAAATCATTTACCGATCTTACATTGGCCAATTCGAAAAATTTCCGGATGTTCTCTTCGGCCGAATTTATGTTTGAGGCAAATTCCACCTCTTTTGCTTGATATTTTTCACGGTTTTCAAACAACATGTCTTCAATCTTTGTAAAAGCTCTCACCGGGCTTTTTCTCGATCGAATTTCTGTCAAGCTTTGGGAGCCTACAGATAGTTCGACCAAATTTAAGAAAAAATCATGGTTGTCATTTATCGGTCTCGAGGTTGCCGCAACCTCTGGGCCTCCAGCAATTTTGCTGAACCCATCATATAGCCAATCAGTGTCTGCAACCAGCACCAAAGAAGTCTGTAGATCAAGATGGGCAAAATTTTGATCAGCGAATGGCGAAGGCAATCCATCATTAACTCTACCAACAATAATTTTTGGCTCTTGCTCTTGGCCAGTAAACTGCATCGCAAGCTCTTGTGTACTCTTTGCGCCAAACAACCGACGATTTGTCGTTGAGATTTGCCTGCTTGTTGTGACGATTGGCTTTAGATTTAGTGACGTGCTCCCTACACCAAAGAAACCCGCCTCAGCAAACAAAAGTTCATTTAGATTTGCCGAAACAGGTTCATCTTTCGCCATGTTTGTTTTGAGCAATCGTAACCAATATGGATAAGTGAAATTTCTGCCATTTCCTGTCTCTACACTGGCAGCATTTTCAAAGTCACCGATAACAGTATCTTTTGAAAATTCTATTCCATAGAAATTCAAAAGATCGACAATCGAATTAATTTCTCCGTTCTTTGAGCTTTCAAGGTCTAACCTAGCATTTGCCTCATTCATCCGCTGAAAGGGATCAAGCATTATTATGGCGCTTTTGCCCAACTGGATATGCTTATCTATGGCTTTGACCATCGCTTGTCGAATGATTGGCGCGTCTAAGATAATCAATACATCATATTCCTCCTCAAAACCTTCGGCAAAATAAGGAAGGATGGACAGGTCATATTGGCGCTTTAGGTCTTCTATCACTGAAAGCCCGGGATGCGGCAAATTTACATTTGAAGGCTTTAAGACAGATGACAGTAAAGCCACCTTTGGTGGTTGAGCGCGCTGTAGGTTGCTGAGCTGGAGGGCAAGGTCATATTCCAACGATGCCGCATGCGCAGAATCTATATACCCTGATGTTAATGAGCGGTCTTTATTGCTGAAAACTGCGCCAAAGTAAAATTCATCTCCAGATGACAAAGGCACCCGGATGATGCCCTTGCTTTCCGCTTCATCGGCCTGCCGACTGTCAACTTGAAGTCTCTTAACTGACGCAAAAATTTTTCCTTTGCTGGCCACCTCAAGCGCTTTTATGGCACGTTCCACACGGTCCATGTGCTTAATAATTTTGAGGGGAATCTGACTTTTATCAGCGCTAATATATAGCTCAATGTTTGTTCCATGTGAGGAGTTATGAGCAAGTTCCAGAGTCTTAGGACTAAACGTGTATTCCTGAGTATCTGTTAAATCTAATTTTAAGCCAAAATTGTCTAGTGAATTGGCTATTAGTCCAGCCAACCCAGCACAAACAAATAAACCGATCACACCACCAATAGGATAAAAAGACGTTAGTTTTGTTGTTTGCCGATACCCATTGAGTTGCAGACAAGCAAGGCAAATGCAAAGGCTCGTTAGACCTATAAAATAAAAAAGTGATGAGAGACTTAATTTTCCTGTCGCACACTCGTCTAGCCAATGCACCGGGCTCGCAAGGAATGTGTAGCGACTTATTTGCTCCAAGAACTCAGGCAATGAAGTAAATTGCAGAGCATTAAAATCTAAAAAGACAAGAATAAACAATGAGCAAGATCCTAGTAAAAAGGAACTAACTTCGTCTTTAGAAATTGCACTGGACAAAATGGCGACGGCATACATCAAGGCAAGCGTGAAAAACGATCCAATATAGCCTGATAATACGGCGCCCCAATCTGGATCACCCAAGAAACCAATTGTTATAACCAATGGAAAAGTGAAAGCCAGCATCAAGCCGAGAACAATCAAGCCAGATAACCACTTTCCTAAAACAATCTCCATTGGTGAAAATGGGTAAGACAACAGCAAGTTCATATCACTTGCTACTTTTTTGCTCCCAAAGGCTCTCATCCCTAGTGCTGGAAGAAAAAAAACCGACAGCCACGGTAGAAAAGTCCACTGAAGGGATAAAGTCGCAAGATTAGAGTCCAGAAAATGCCCGACAAAAAAGATGCAAACAGTCAAGAGCGTTAAAAAACCAGATATGAATATAGCTGTCGAAGTAGAATAACTTCTCAAATTGAGTTCATAAAAAAGAATTATCTGAATATTTCTTGGACTCACGTGTCAGACCATTTCTGATATTTTAGTTCAATGCCACCCTAACTCGCGTAATTTATTACAGAACTTTCAAGCTGCCCTGCTGGATCCAAAAAGGTTTGAATGGCTCCATCCGTTACAATACGACCTGCATTCATAATCAACAACCGCCCGCACATAGCTTCCGCCTCTTCAAGAATGTGGGTAGACATCAAAACAATTTTATTTTTGGCGATTGAGAGTATGTGACGCCTCAACGCAACTTTTTGGACTGGATCCAAACCGTCTGTCGGTTCATCAAGAAACAAGATAGGTGGATTATGCACCAGAGCTTGCGCGAGCCAAACTCTTTGCCTCAATCCTTTAGATAAATCAGCCAGCCGCGATCCAAATATTGAATTAAGCTGCAATTCCTCACAAACCTTTGAAACTGACTGATTGCGTATGCGGCCAGAAAGGCCATGCGAAGTGGCTGAAAATTTGAGAAATTCAGCGACAGTCAAATCTTCAAAACCAGATGGCGACTCAGGTAAATAGCC
Source organism: Flavobacteriaceae bacterium (assembly GCA_023254815.1). GTDB lineage: Bacteria > Bacteroidota > Bacteroidia > Flavobacteriales > Flavobacteriaceae > JALRKI01. Next base: position 210 of record JALRKI010000039.1, on the reverse strand, counting down.
AATCTGATGTTGGCACCACTTTCTGCTTGTCACAATGGAATGCCCATTTAGCCTTGCATCACCGCCGCTAGGGGTAAGCACACCTGACAAACACTTAATTAATGTTGACTTACCAGCACCATTTGCGCCAAGCAATCCAATAAAATCACCAGCATCTGCACTAAAAGCTACATCGTCCAGCGCCAGCTTGTCTCCATAGAATTTTGATAG
>JALRKI010000016.1 GCA_023254815.1 Flavobacteriaceae bacterium | reverse complement strand
ACCTAAACTGAAAGGAAAAATACTCGAACCGCTGTTGGCAACCGTCACTTCTAGGCTCAATCCATATTGAGTGAAACGGTATGACAATCCAATATCAAAAGGAAATGGAAAACCAAGGTCATGTCCATCGAAATGATATTCCAAATCCACTTGACCTCGATCCTCTTCTACGATAACTAACTTTAATTGAAATGGCTTATCATGAACCAAGCCATGTAATGCGTGTTTTCCTTGGTCGTTGCATGCAACATGATAAACTTTCTCCCCAAATTGGTAAGTACCTTTTTCGAGACGATTGACAAATGGAAACAGCAATGCCCCCGCAAACGATTCAGAATAATTTGAAGACGCTGGATCTCCAATAACAAGATTGTTCATACAAACCCATTTGACCAACCTCCCTCCCTGATTTAATTGAATAATTGCATCAATGCCAAAATCTTTGTGCCTAACATGCACCCGACCTTTCATTTCTGATGTGATTTGAAATCCATTTTTCAACATAACGACTGTCGGATTATAATTTGATTGGGATTTTCAACTTTAATATTTTCCTTATTTAGAATCATGTTAGCCAATCGAGAACCCATTTGTTTAAAGTCGGTGGAAATGGTAGTTATGCCTCCTTCTAAAATTTCTTTAAACATACTGTCGTTGTAGGAAATTACCCCAACGTCTTGTCCTACTGTCAAGCCATGAGACTTGATGGATTTAATCAATAAAATCAAATCACTATCCTCTAAAACCAGATAGACTTCCCCTTTTTTTGGTTGCCTTTCTATTAAGGTATTGAGTAATTCATGGTTCAATTGGCTAAAGCGAATAAATCTCTGAAACCCTCTCAGCATGCCCTTTGGTTGTTTTTTATCAGGATATACAAATATCAAATTGTTATAGCAATCTAGGCGATCTTTGACCGCCATCAAACTGTCAAAAATACCTTTGTCAAAATTTTGATAAACTGATGGATATTTGGACAATCCCTTGGCAGTTTGGTCAAGCACATAAACCTGATGACGAGGTAAATGTGAAAGCACCTCCTCAGTTTTTGGTAAATTGGCCGGCATCACAATATAGTAGTTGTATTGTCCAATTTGATCCAATATTAAATTAGAAAATATACGCCTATTGAAGTGGTGAAAGTAAATATCAACCTGATAGTGGGTTGGCAATTCATCCAAAAAGGCGTTATATAAATCCTCTTTAAATGCGTTGAATTCATCAAATAAAACAAACACCTTTTGCTTGACGGTAATGTCTGTGCCAGACACATAACACCCCTTTCCAGCTATGGCCTGGACAATGCCTCTCGCTTTCAATTCGTTAAGTGCGGTCAATACGGTATCTCGCGAAAAACCAAAACTTTGTCGCAATTCATTGATGGAGGGAAGAGGATCCCCGAGATACAGTTTTCCAGAGAGAATAGCATTCTCAATCGACCGAATCAACTGCATGTATTTGGGCATTCCAAAGCCAACATATTCAACTGGTGAAATCATTAAGCTAATATACAAAACGAACTGGTAGGTACTGGTAGGTATTTTCAGATAATTAAACTATCTTAGCTCATCAGTGAACTCCAATGTTTATGAAAGTCAAATTTTTTAGCTGTCTTTTTTTCGGTCTGTACCTTATTCAGACAATAGCTCAAGAAAGAGTTAACGTAATACTAGGTGACGATTGGAAATTTCATTTGGGCGAGCATCCTGAAGCCATCAACAATGATTTTGATGACACGTCCTGGACTACTGTTTCCGTGCCTCATGATTGGGCCATCCATGAGCCTTTTGACGTCAATGGCAATGGAGATACTGGAAAATTACCATGGAAAGATGAAGGTTGGTACCGCAAAAAACTGAATTTTGACAGCAGCTTGGAAGGCAAAAAAATCTATCTCCTATTCGATGGAGCAATGAGTTTTCCAAAAATTTATGTCAACGGACAGTTGGCAGGACAATGGGACTATGGCTATAATTCCTTTTATGTAGATATTACAAATTTCGTTCAACTTGATAAAGACAACAGTCTTGTAGTTCATTGCAATACGCAATCTCATGACAGTCGGTGGTATCCTGGTGGAGGCTTATTTCGAAAAGTGACACTAATAGTAACAAATCCCATCCATATCAATATTTGGGGAACATACATCACTACTCCGAAGATTGACAAGGCGTCTGCAGAAGTGACTATTGAAACTTCAATTACCAATAGCACTGACGATGAGCAACAACTTCAAGTAAAATATACCATTTTCGACAGTCAAGATAATTTGATTTCCGACGACATAAAAACGATTAACTCTTCTCCTTCGGGCCAAACGGTTGTGGCAATCCAAACCACTATTGCCAAACCCAAGTTGTGGGATATTGACTCGCCAGAGCTGTATCGTTTGGAAACAGAAATCCTTCAAAACGGCAAAGCAATTGATCACGCCACAACAACATTTGGAATCAAAGAATCGCATTTCACTTCAAATGATGGTTTTTATCTTAACGGTCGGCGGGTGCAGCTCAAAGGCGTCAATTTGCATAGCGATTTAGGCCCTTTAGGCATGGCTTTTAACAAGAGTGCTGCCAAGCGTCAATTGACCATCATGAAAGAAATGGGCGTCAACGCCATCCGCAACTCACACAACGTTGCGGCTCCAGAGGTGTTGGAGCTCTGTGATGAGATGGGATTGCTTTTCTTAAATGAAATTTTTGACAAATACGACAGCAAAGCGGACATTACTTCCGAAACTGATTTTGACGAATTTGCGCATAGAAACGTTAAAAACTTTGTGCTCAGAGATCGGAACCATCCTTCAGTATTTTTGTGGAGTGTAGGCAATGAGATAGGTGATGTGCAATGGAACCTTAATGGTGGCTTTGATAAGCTGCAAACAATGGTTAGCTATGTCAGACAATATGACGGCTCGCGTCCAACGACACTTGTCTGTGACAATTTAGAGAGTGCCAAACTGAGACATTTTGATTATTATGACGTGCACAGTTGGAATTATGGTCGTCGATATCGATTGGCACGAGAACTAGAGCCAAACAAGGCCGTTATTATCAGTGAATCTGCATCCACAGTTAGCACTCGAGGTTTTTACGAGCTTCCTTTGCCCACAACAAAAACCGATTTCACTTCTTCTCTTCAAGTGAGTTCCTATGACCTCAATGCACCCGAATGGGCAGAAATATCCGATGATGATTTCATGTGGCAGGAACAAGAGCCTTTTGTAGCGGGAGAATTTGTTTGGACAGGATTTGACTATCTTGGTGAACCCACACCCTATAACAACAAATTTGTCAATTCATTGGGATTCACTGACAAAGAGGCGTCCCGAAGCTCCTATTTTGGTATAGTCGATTTGGTTGGCATCCCCAAAGATCGCTTTTATCTCTACAAAAGCCATTGGAAGCCAGAAGATCCAATGGTACATCTTTTACCTCATTGGAATTGGGAAGGATTAGAAGGCAGCATTGTTCCAGTATTTGCTTACACCAACGGAGACCGAGGTGAGTTGTTTGTTAACGGCATATCGCAAGGAATGCAATACAAAAAGCCAGAATCTAACATTTCAATTGAACGGTATCGGTTAATTTGGCCAAATGTCATTTATGAGCCAGGAGAAATCAAAATAGTGGCCTATAAAGGAGATCAATTTGTTGGTGAAAAAACTATTCGCACAGCATCAACTGCTCACCATATATCGGCAACAGTCGATCGAGAATCTCTTCAATCTGGGGAAAGCACTCTAGCTTTTGTTACTCTCGAAGCCTTTGACAAGAGTGGTAATCCATGTCCATTGGCTGATAATTTACTTAACATTCAATTGGAAGGCCCTATTGAAATTGCTGGATTAGGAAACGGCAATCCGCAATCATTCGAGCCTTTTTTGGCTGAGCAGGTAAAATTGTTTTATGGCAAGGCGGTTGTCATTATTAAATCGAAAAGCCATCCCGGAATTGGAAAGATGATCGTTTCCTCCAACGGACTTCTAAAAGAAGAACTTGAAATACAAGTGGACTAATTTTTTTTGGAGTAATATTCCAAAACCGACTGTTGTTCTTTCAAAGCATCCAAAAATTCTTGTGTCAACCGATTGACTAAGTCGATTACAGAAAGTGAATCGTCAATGGTGGCAACCCCGTGTCCAGCCGACCAAATGGTACTCCATGCTTTTGCTTCCTTTTTGGCGGCATCGGTGTCTTTACCGAAATCCATTTTCCCAGCAGTTTGCCACAAGTCTTCCGTTATACCCATGGCTTCGAGACTTGGTTTCAAGAAATTAGCGGGTACACCAGAAACTGCAGCCGTATAGACCACATCGGAAGCGCTACTACCAATAATCATATCCTTATAGGCTTCAGGAGCCTTACTTTCCAAGGTGTTGATGAAACGTGTACCCATATAGGCCAGATCTGCCCCCATTTGCTTCACCGATGCTATATCGCGACCA
>JALRKI010000111.1 GCA_023254815.1 Flavobacteriaceae bacterium | reverse complement strand
TTTTGAGTAAACATGGCTTGTTTCAAGAGTTTGAGCATCGGCTAAAATCAGGTATTCAAGGCGCCAATCTTTATCTTCTTGGAATTGCTTTTCTGCCCATTGCTTCAGATCCTTCCAAGGGACAGAGGAAATCTGTTCATTGATTTTATTCATAACCCTGAAGATTAGTGTTGCTTGGATCTTTTGGAAGTCGGACAACCTTTGGTTTCTAGAACTCATGGCCAAACCGGAGTCTTCCCTGAAAATGGGACAACCAATGATTTCGTTGGGCAAAGCTAATTGCTGAGCTAACGATTTTACAACGAGCAGTTGCTGATAATCCTTTTCACCAAAATAGGACTTGGTTGGATAAACCAATTCGAAAAGCAATTGCAATACTGTACCCACACCGTCAAAGTGACCCATTCTAAATTCACCCTCCATTACATTGGCAATGGCTCCAAAATCCCAAGATTTTGATCTTGGTTGACCATCATATAAGTCCTCGGCCGTTGGAGCAAAAACGATGATTCGGTCGCTAACAATAGTTTCAATTAAAGCAACATCTGCCTCAAGAGTTCTGGGGTAAAGGGCCAAATCCTCAGAATTGTCAAATTGAGTTGGATTCACAAAAATAGAAGTTACAACATAATCATTGTCTAAAAGTGCTTGAGAAACCAAAGACAAATGTCCAGAGTGTAGTGCACCCATAGTTGGGACAAACCCAATGCTAGTGTGGCGCAACAAACCATGACGCCAATCAATCAATTCTGTTTTTGAGGATATAACTCTCACTTTAGCAAAAGATTAACAATGAGCAAACATAGCACATTGCCCCAAATCTGCATAATTTTTGTAATTTTGTCCTCCTGTATCACTGAGCGAAGTAATTATATGAAAGACAAAAGGGTATTGTATGTATCGTCTGAAGTAGTTCCCTACTTACCGGAAACGGAAATTTCCTCTATGTCCTTCGAAGCTCCTCGCATGGTAAACAAAGCAGGCGGTCAAATTAGAATTTTCATGCCACGTTATGGCAACATCAACGAGAGACGACATCAGCTGCACGAAGTGATTAGACTTTCAGGTATAAATTTGGTCATCAATGATTTAGACATGCCTCTTATCATTAAGGTCGCCTCCATTCCAAAAGAAAGGATTCAGGTGTATTTTATTGACAACGAGGAGTATTTCAAACGCAAAGCCACTTTTTTAAACGATTCTGGTCAATTGTTTGGAGACAACGACGAGCGGGCCATATTTTTTGCCAAAGGCGTGGTCGAAACGGTTAAAAAATTGAATTGGTCTCCAGATATCATTCACGTCCACGGTTGGTTGGCAGGACTGCTGCCATTGTATCTCAAAACATTGTATAAAGATGAGCCGTTATTTTCAGAAAGTAAAATTGTCACCTCTATATATCATAAAGGATTTGAAGGCTCGTTAAATACGGAAATGCTAAAAAAGATTCAATTTGACGGTATTGATGACGATGCAACAAAGCATTTGCAAACACCCGATTATAACGCCCTTTCGTTAACAGCCATCGCACATTCGGACGCCATCATCAAGGGGTCTGAGAAATTGCCCAAACTGATTGATGAGGCCTGTGAAAATTCGGGCAAACCCTGTTTGCCATTTCACCCCATAGACAACTTTGCTGATGCTTACATCACTTTCTACCAAACGCAAGTTTTGAACTAAATCGAGTCCAACTTATGATCCTCAATAAGAATTTCATTTTCCGATTTTCGGCAACAATTTTAACCTTTGTTACTTTTACAAGTTGTGATTCCGATGCCAACAGCATTGGAACTGGGATTATTGGTTATGGAACATTTACCACCAATCATTTAACTTATCCTGTTACTGCTTATAATCAGCCTTTAGGCGCCGTTCAAACAAACCTCTTGCCGGCATATTTGTTGGGCTATAGCAACCACCCACTTTACGGAAGTACTCTTGCAAGTATTGTGTCTCAAATGACTCCAACAACTGTTGATCCCTCATTTGGGGACGATGTGGTATTAGACTCAGTAGTTCTAACATTACCTTATTTTTCTAAAATTGTTGAAACACTGAGCGATGGGACTTCTCTTTATGAACTGGACTCGGTTTACGGAAGTGACCCCATTAATTTGTCCGTTTATCGCAACAATTACTTCCTTAAAGATTTCGATCCTGCTTCTGACTTTAATGAGCAATTAGCCTACTATTCGGACAGAACCACCTCCTCAGGTGAAGTGATTGACCCGTCTTTGTTAGAGGGAGATTTGCTTCTTAGTATTGCAAATTTAGTACCGAGCAGTGAACAAATTGTTCTTTACACCTTGGACGAACAGACCAACGAAATGACTGTTTCTCAGCGTCTAGCGCCAGCATTGCGTCAAACTTTAGACATTGGCAGTGGCTACTGGCAAGATTTTTTGTTTGGTCACGAAGATCAACCAGAACTGAGCGACATCAGCAATTTTCAAAATTACTTCAGGGGGCTATACCTCAAACCCGAACTCCCTTCAAACGGAACATCTGGTCATATGGCATTATTTGACTTGAACAATAGCGCCGCCAATCTAACCCTATACTACACTTATACTACCTATTCTACTGTTAATGGGGAGCAAGTTCCCAACGACTTTCATGGTACATTTGTGTTGAACTTCAATGGCAACAAGGCAAATTTTTTCGACACAAATTACACCAACATTACTGATGGAGACCCCAACGGGGACCCTCAATTATTTTTAAAAGGCGGTCCTGGATCAATGGCGATTGTCAATCTGTTTAACGGGGATGAAAACGGAAACAGCGCTGTACTAGAATCTTTTAAAGCCAATAAATGGTTAATCAACGAAGCTCAATTGGTCTTTAGTGTAGATCAAGATGCACTGAATGGGGTCGAAGAACCAGATAGAATTATCGTTTATAATACAGAAACTGGAATCCCAGTTATTGATTATTTTATTGACCAAAGCGCTGGCGTTTTTGATAACCTAACTAAAAATTATCACTTGGTGCCATTGGTTCGCGAAGGAGGGGCTTCAAATGGAGCTGGACAAACCTACAAGGTCAGAATCACAGAACACATTAATAACATCTTTCAACGTGATTCAACCAATGTAAAATTGGGTGTAGTTGTTACTTCAAATGTCTCTGCTGCCAACGCAGCCAAAGTAACCCATTCTCCAGATCTGTTTACACTAACTGGTTCAATTTTGTCCCCAAAAGGAACTGTATTGGTTGGAAGCAATAACAGCAATGCAGCCAAGAACATTCGTTTCGAAATCTATTACACCGAACCTAATAACTAGTCTATGTGTGGAATCGTAGGATATATTGGGCATCGCAATGCCTATCCAATCATTACCAATGGTTTAAAAAGATTAGAATATCGGGGCTATGACAGTGCCGGCATTGCTTTGTATAGTATAAATGGCTTGGAATTATTCAAAACCAAAGGAAAGGTTGCGCAGTTGGAGGCCATTTCAAAAAATCGATCTGCAAAGTCCCACATGGGTATAGGTCATACCCGCTGGGCAACCCACGGGATTCCATCAGACGTCAATGCTCATCCACATACTTCAAATACTGGAGATCTCGTTTTGATCCACAATGGCATTATTGAAAACTATAATTCACTAAAAATTGCCTTAGAGAAGAAAGGATATCACTTTGAATCTGACACTGACACAGAAGTATTGGTCAACTTGATTGAATATGTTCAAAAGACTGAGGGTCATAAGTTGGGAAAGGCTGTTCAACTTGCTCTCAAAGAGGTAGTTGGCGCCTATGCCATCGCTGTAATAGACAACAAAAAGCCTGATGAAATTGTAGTGGCAAAATTGGGAAGTCCGTTGGCTATCGGTGTTGGGAATGATGAGTTTTTTATTGCAAGTGATGCCTCCCCTTTTATAGAATATACTAAAAATGCCATTTACCTCGAAGATGAGCAAATGGCTATCATTCGGTTGGAAAAAGGCTTAAGAATACGGAAAATAAAAGACGATTCTTTGGTCAGCCCTGTGATTCAAGAGCTTCATTTCAGTTTGGAGCAAATCGAAAAAGGCGGCTATGATCACTTCATGCTCAAAGAAATTTTTGAGCAGCCCACTGCAATCAAAGACACTTATCGCGGCAGACTTATAGTAAAGGAAGGGTTGATAAAAATGTCTGGTGTTGACGATCATTTAGAGAAATTTTTAAATGCCGATAGGATCATCATAGTTGCATGTGGCACTTCTTGGCACGCAGGTCTCGTGGCCGAATATATCTTTGAAGACTTGGCTCGAATTCCAGTTGAGGTGGAGTACGCATCTGAGTTTAGATATCGCAATCCTGTCATATCTTCTCGTGATGTTGTAATAGCCATATCTCAATCGGGAGAAACAGCAGACACCTTGGCTGCAATCAAATTGGCCAAAAGTCATGGAGCGTTTGTATTCGGAGTCTGCAATGTGGTCGGATCGACCATTGCTAGAGAAACTCATGCAGGATCATACACCCATGCTGGCCCTGAAATTGGCGTTGCCTCAACAAAAGCCTTTACGACTCAAATCACCATCTTGACATTGATTGCCCTCAAACTGGGCCACCTAAAAGGCACTCTTGAGGAAGAACAATACTTGGAAACCATTAAGGGTCTAGAAACTATTCCTGAAAAAGTAGAAATAGCATTGAGAGAAAGTAACGCCATTGAGGCTATTGCTAAGGTCTATAATCAGGCTAAGAATTGCTTGTACTTAGGGAGGGGATATAACTTTCCAGTGGCATTGGAAGGCGCTTTAAAGCTCAAAGAAATTTCATACATTCACGCTGAAGGCTATCCCGCTGCAGAGATGAAACATGGGCCTATTGCCTTAATAGATGAAAACATGCCTGTCATTGTGATAGCCACCAAAAAAGGGCATTACGATAAAATTGTCAGTAACATCCAAGAAATTAAAAGCAGGAAAGGTAAAATAATTGCCATAGTTTCTGAAGGCGATCAAACTGTGAAAGCCTTGGCTGACCATGTCATTGAGGTTCCAGAAACCTTGGAGTGTTTGGCCCCTTTGCTAACAACTGTTCCTTTGCAATTATTGTCTTATCACATTGCGGTACAGCTTAACAAGAATGTTGACCAGCCGAGGAACTTGGCTAAGTCAGTTACTGTAGAGTGAAGCAATTAAAGTAACAATGCTTCTCCATTTTACTGACCTAGCTGAACATGGTATCCAAAAAAATGAGGGCAATAACCACAATCCCAAAAACGGTGATAAACCTTTCATATCCAGACCTATTTTCCCAATTCCTTGAGAACTGAATCACAATAAAGTGCACAACAGAATACAAAAAGCACAGTCCTAGCAAACCTAATACAGTCTCATTCATAATTTTTGTTTTGACAAGTTTAATTGAAAATTACAATAAATAATCCTGTTATAGTATTTATTATTTTGAAAATATCTGATTTATCAAAGAACAATTAAATATGTTCTTTCTTTTCAGGGCAACTGTCTAAATTTTGAATGTTTCGAGTGGATTCTCAAATAACTAAAAAATGTTGAGAGATTTTAATAATTCACTAAAAAAGGCGTATTTTGCGCTACAAATAATCAAATGATCAACTAATGAAAACATTTTTTCAATTTCTTTTCTTGTTAGGATTCTCTATCAGTTTTGCACAGACTACTGTAACTGGATCCGTTACTGACGACTCTGGTCAACCTTTGCCTGGAGCCAACGTGGTAGTGGTTGGGACTTCCCAAGGTGCTGTTACAGATTTTGACGGCAAGTTTAGTATAAATCTTTCTACTCAGCCTCCATTTGACTTACAAGTCAGCAGCGTGGGTTTTGAAACTCAAACAGTTGCTGTCACTAGCCTCAACGAGCCTCTAGTAGTGGTAATGACAGAAGGCAATTCCTTAGACGAAGTCATTGTTTCTGCTTCTAGAACACCTGAGCGCGTTTTTGAATCTCCAGTAACCGTTGAGCGATTTGGAATTGCGGATATTAAAAACACCGCTTCCTCTGACTTCTACGATGGTCTTGAGAATTTGAAAGGTGTTGACATCAATACCAACAGTTTAACTTTTAAATCCATCAACACCCGTGGCTTTGCCACTTTCGCCAACACGCGTTTCATGCAGTTGGTCGATGGAATGGATAACTCGGCTCCTGCTCTGAACTTCCCGCTTGGGAATCTTTTAGGGATGATCGAAACCGACATTCAAAGTGTTGAGATTCTTCCTGGGGCGTCCTCTGCACTTTATGGTGCCAACGCTTTCAATGGAATTTTATTCATGACCAGTAAAAGTGCTTTTGACCACCAAGGTATAAGTTCTTATATCAAAAGAGGTATCACTTCTCAAGAAGCTGCTGGAGACAACACTTATGTCGATTTAGGTGTTCGTGTGGCTCACGCTTTCAGTGATAAGTTCGCAGCTAAAATCAACTTTGGTTATTTAGAAGGAACAGACTGGGCAGGTGACAACCGCACAGACAAATTGTATAGAGGTTTAACTCGTGCTGACTACGATTATGACGGAGTTAATATTTATGGTGATGAAGTTGCTACCAACATTCGAGCTGCAGCTGGCGGTTTAGGTATTGTTCCAAACGTTGTAGTGAGCCGTACCGGATATGCTGAAAACGAATTAACCGATCATAACGCTTTGAGCTTGAAAACGGATTGGGGTTTTTATTATCGCCCTTTTGCCAATGATCTTGAATTATCCTACGTCGGGAAATTTGGTACTGGTAATACCATCTATCAAGGAACTAACCGCTATGCCATCACTAACTTCAACATGCAACAACACAAGTTAGAGCTAAAAGACGACAATTTCTTTGTTCGAGGCTACGTGACAACAGATGACGCTGGCGATTCTTACGATATGGTATTTACAGGAATTAACATCAATCGTGCATGGAAATCCGATACCCAATGGTTTAGTGAATATATCAATACCTTTGTTGGCGCTACTCTTAACGGGGCTACTGAACCTCAAGCCCATGCCGCTGCAAGAGCAGTAGCTGAAACAGGGCGATTTGTTCCTGGCTCTCCTGAATTTATTCAAGCCTTTAATAACAGTGTGACTAACTCTGACTTAAGTGTTGGTTCTAAATTTCAAGATACCTCCAAGTTCTATCACGTTGATGGTAACTACAATTTTAAAGACAAAATCAGCTTTGCAGAAATCCAAGTTGGAGGATCATACCGATTGTATAGCTTAAATTCTTCGGGAACTATTTATACCGACTACGATGGATCAATCGATTATTCCGAGTTTGGTCTATATACCCAGATGCAAAAGAAAATGATGGACGACCGATTGAAAATAACCGCCTCTGTCCGTTATGACAAGTCAGAATATTTCGACGGATTTTTATCTCCACGTTTGGGGATGAATTTGACCTTAGGTCAAAAAGGCAATCACAACGTTCGTGCTTCAGTCCAAACAGGTTTCAGAAACCCTACAACTCAGGACTTGTTTATTGGATTGGATGCAGGTCGTGCTATCCTAGTAGGTGGTTCTCCAGACAACTTGGACCGTTATTCACGTGAGTATGATGTCAGTGCCGCAGGACAGGACATTGGGGTTCCTTCATCGGTTACTCAAACTGGTGGTGCAGCTTACACTAATTCTTTCTTGGCGTCTTCTGTATCGGCTGCCACAGCTGCTGGAGACCTTTCTCTCCTTGAAGTAGGGAATTCAGCATTGGTTAAGCCTGAAGAAGTTACTTCATTTGAATTCGGTTACCGAGGGAAAATTGGTAATATAATTGCTGATTTGAGCGCATACTACAGTACTTACAAAAATTTCATCTCTGGTGAAGCAGTAATTGCACCTCTGTATGGAACCGTTGACGCTAATAACGATGGAGTCGTTGATTTTGACCCACTTTCTTTAGGAGCTTTGGTTAACGGTGATTACAAAGTTTACCAAACTTACACCAACTCTAAAGTGGACATCAGTTCATATGGAGCAAGCGTTGGTTTGTCAGCTAAAGTCTTTGGCAATTTCGATTTGAATGGTAACTACACTTACGCTAAACAAGATTTTGATAAGGCTAACAATCCAAGTTTTGAAACTAACTTTAACACGCCTGAGCATCGTGCCAAAGTAAGCTTTGGAAACACCGATTTGTTCAGAAACTTTGGTTTCAATGTAGCTTGGAAATGGAGCGATGAATTCTTCTGGGAACAAACTTTTGGTGACGGCGTTGTACCTAGCTATCAAGTGTTAGATGCTCAAGTCAACTTGAGAATGCCAGAATGGAAATCGTCTTTCAAAGTAGGGGCAAGTAACCTTTTAGGTGATGAATACTTTACTGCTTTTGGAACAGGTTATATAGGTTCTCAATACTATGTTTCATGGACCATTAACAATCTATAATTATTAAATTTTAAAAATGATGACAATTAAAAATTTCAATATTAAAGGATTAGGATGGTTCCTAGCCCTTGGAATTATAGCGACATCTTGTTCAGAAGACAATGAAGTGGCCGTAATGACCCCCTCACTTGATGCTGGGTCTGCTGACTTCTCAACCTTTGTATCTGTTGGGAATTCGCTGACCTCAGGCTATACCGACAATGCCTTATTTATAGCTGCTCAAGAAAATTCATTTCCTAACATCATGGCCCAGAAGATGGCCCTTGTTGGTGGTGGTGAGTTTAAACAACCCTTAATGGCTGATAATATTGGTGGTTTAACAGTTGGAGGTAATGTGATTGCGGGACCTAGGCTGTATTTAAATATGTCAACCCTTCGTCCTGCTGTTTTAAATGCAATGCCGACAACTGACTTGTTAAACAATCCAACAGGTCCTTTCAATAACATGGGTGTACCAGGCGCTAAGTCCTTTCATTTGCTTGCACCTGGATATGGCAACCTGGCCAACTTATCATTGGGTTTAGCCAATCCATATTTCATCCGTATGGCTAGCAGCCCAAATGCTACGGTTCTGCAAGACGTCGTTGCTCAGTCTCCAACATTTTTCACGATGTGGATTGGTAACAATGACATATTGGGATACGCCACTAGCGGGGCTCCCTCAGGGTCTCCTTTTAACGGAGTTTCGGGAACAACATATACTGACCCAGCTTTCTTTGAATACGTCTATGGAGGCATCATGAGTACAATGGCTTCTACTGGAGCTAAAGGAGTTGTTGCCAACATTCCTGACGTTTTAGGCATCCCTTTTTTCCATACGGTTGCCTATAATCCAGTGCCTCTTGACGCTGGAACAGCAGCTTATGTCAATTCTGCCTATACAGCCTATAACAATGGTTTGGCGTATGCTGCAAGTGTAGGTTTAATTACTGCAGAAGAAGCTGCCTACAGAAGGATTGCCTTTGCCGAGTCTGATACTAATCCTTTCGTTATTACTGACGATGAGCTAACAGATTTAACAGGCTTTATGATTCCAAGTTTGCGTCAAACCAATTCAACTGATTTAGTGACACTTACTGCCGCATCAGTCCTCGGTACCCTAGCAGACCCAAACAATCCCGCTTCGGTGCAAGGTGTTGGAGTTCCTATGGGTGACGCTTACGTTTTGACTTCTGCCGAGCAGACCGTCATCAACACCATCGTTTCTCAATACAATGCCATCATTGCTAGTGCTGTTTCACAGGCTGGCTATGCGTTTTTAGATTCTCATGCCATTTTCGATAATTTGATTGCTGGTAACTATTCTGACTTGGCAGTAGGAGATAATCAAATCGGTACTAACTTGGTTCTAGGCGGTGGCTTTTCACTCGATGGCGTTCACATGACTGCACGAGGTTATGCCCTCCTGGCCAATGAAATGCTAAAAGCTATTGATGCCAAATACGGATCTAACTTTGAAGCTTCAGGTTCTTTAGTTGACCTTGGAGATTATCCAACCAACTATTCGGCTTCATTGCAATAGCATCAATCCAAACTTCATTGAAAAAACCCTCGCGGATTGCGAGGGTTTTTTTATTTTAAATCCGTTACAAATAATGGTGTTTTTCTTAAAGAAATTCACGTTTATTTCTCTGATATAATCTTTATATTTGCACTCGAAAATAGACCACATATAATCGACAAAGTCAAAATTAAATATCCATGACAATTACTGGAAAAATTTCGCAAATTGTAGGGCCCGTAATAGATGTAGCCTTTGAAAGAGGCACTTCGCTTCCAAAAATCTATGACGCCTTAGAAATCACCAAGCCAGACGGTTCGACCTTAGTCCTTGAGGTACAATCTCACATCGGCGAAGACACTGTTCGCACGGTAGCTATGGATTCTTCAGATGGTCTGAGTCGCGGAACAGCAGTTAGAGCCACCGAAGCACCCATTCAAATGCCTGTTGGTGACGCAGTTTACGGCCGATTGTTTAATGTTATTGGAGACGCTATCGATGGTATGGAAAATTTACCCAAATCAGGTAAAGATGGTTTGCCAATTCACCGGCAAGCTCCAAAATTTGAAGATCTTTCTACCTCAACAGAGGTTTTGTTTACTGGAATCAAAGTTATTGACCTGATAGAACCCTATGCAAAAGGAGGGAAAATTGGATTATTCGGAGGTGCTGGTGTAGGAAAAACAGTTTTGATTCAAGAGTTAATCAACAATATTGCCAAAGGACACGGTGGATTGTCGGTTTTTGCTGGTGTTGGAGAACGTACCCGTGAAGGAAACGATTTACTTCGAGAAATGCTCGAGTCTGGCATCATTAGATACGGCGATGATTTCATGCATTCTATGGAAGAAGGTGGATGGGATTTAAAAAAGGTTGACAAAAAGGCTTTGAAAGAGTCTAAAGCGACCTTTGTTTTTGGCCAAATGAATGAGCCTC
>JALRKI010000023.1 GCA_023254815.1 Flavobacteriaceae bacterium | reverse complement strand
GGTCAACAACAGCAAAGCCCAGTGGTTTCATATTGATGTGATGGATGGTGTCTTTGTTCCCAACATATCTTTTGGCATGCCAGTCATCAAAGCCATTTCGAAACACGCTAAGAAGCCCTTAGACATTCATTTGATGATTGTTGATCCAGATCGTTACATTCAAGCTTTTGCCGACTTGGGTGGAGCAATTCTTACTGTACATTATGAAGCTTGCAACCATTTGCACCGGACGCTTCAAGCCATCAAAGCTGCCGGAATGAAGGCAGGAGTGGCACTAAACCCTCACACGCCAGTTTCAGTTCTAGAAGACATCATTTCGGATGTAGATTTAGTCTGTTTGATGAGCGTAAACCCAGGATTTGGAGGTCAACAATTCATTGAGCACACCTACACAAAAGTCCATCAATTGAAGTCCCTTATACAAACCAATGGTGCTACTGCGCTTATTGAAATTGACGGCGGAGTGACCGATCAAAATGCAGAAATGCTGAGTGCCGCCGGTGCGGATGTATTAGTTGCTGGCAGTTATGTATTTGGTAGTCAAAACCCTACCGAGACTATAGACAAGATTTTAGATTTAGCAGCTGGGGCTTAAAACTGATCCAACAAAAATTGAATCAAGTC
Source organism: Flavobacteriaceae bacterium (assembly GCA_023254815.1). GTDB lineage: Bacteria > Bacteroidota > Bacteroidia > Flavobacteriales > Flavobacteriaceae > JALRKI01. The sequence continues at coordinate 3,291 of JALRKI010000023.1, read as the reverse complement.
GGTAGAGGTAACAATTCCGACAAGTTCATCGCCGTCAACTACGGGAACTGCATGGAACTCATGTTTGGTCAATATTTCAGCCGTCTCTTTGATGGTCGTTTCGGAAGTCACAGACACAACAGATTTGGCCATGACCTGTTCAATGGTGAATAAATCATAGACCACTGAATTGATTTCATTTTCATCCTCATCCAAATCAGAAAAGCTAATTCGCATCAGGTCTGTATGACTCAGCATGCCTACCACTTTTTTTCCACTCACAATGGGAATGTGCCTGATATGTTTGGACTCGAATAGTTTTTCGGCAAGTTCCATGTTGTCATTAAGGTTCAAAGTAATGACATCGCGGGACATAATTTTACTTACTGGTGTGCGCTGTTTCATGACTAATTAGATTTAGAAATGCCAATTTGAGCAATAGTTAAAGATAATATTGGTTAATCCTATAAGCGGAGAAGTTAAAAAAAAGGAATATTGACATTTAATACTAATTTTACAGAAACAATAGATAGAATTAACTTATTTAGGATTTACATCTATAATTATGAAAACGGTATTCCACTCATCAGATTCTCGCGGATACGCCAATCACGGCTGGTTAGAGGCGCGTCACAGCTTCAGTTTCGCCAATTGGTTTAACCCCAATCGTATTCAATTTGGCGCGCTGAGAGTATTAAACGACGATATTATAGCACCTGGAATGGGCTTTGGAACTCATCCTCATGACAACATGGAAATTATTACTATTCCACTTATAGGAGATTTAGAACATAAAGACAGCATGGGACATGCTGAGGTCATTCGTGAGGGTGACATTCAAGTGATGAGTGCAGGAACAGGAGTCACTCATAGTGAATACAACCACAACAAGGATCAACCTATAAATTTACTGCAACTGTGGATTTTTCCCAATCGGCGACAGGTCACCCCCCGATACAAACAAATGGCGATTGTCGATTTGATTGAAACCAACAAAATATCTCAAATATTGTCTCCCAATGAAGACGATCAAGGTGTGTGGATCTATCAAAATGCTTGGTTTCATTTACTGAAAACAGACCGAGAGACGAGCGAAACTTATTGTATGCGTCAAGCAGGAAACGGTGTTTATGTCTTTGTGATAGAGGGTAGAGCTACAATAGGGAATCACCAACTCAACAAAAGAGACGCCTTTGGGGTGTGGGATGTTGAGCATTTTGACCTTGCCGCCTCCGATGAATCTTCAGTCTTGCTGGTTGAGGTTCCTATGGACTATTGACCAACTGTTTTTTCCATCACGTAGTGAGGACCAATTCTAGGAATGTGAAACTCTTCACTGCTGATGTGATAGCCGAGTTTGAGATAAAAAGGTACCGCTATTGCTCTGGCGTTCATCCAAATGCGTCCCCCTCCTATTGACAACACTCGAGATTCTAGATGTTTGACCAACTGAGATCCTATGCTCAATTTTTGCAAGTCCGCAAGAACAGCCATCCCGCGCAATTGGAATTGACCTTCGGAAGGATGAAGTAAGCTTACCACCCCTACCAAACGGGCTTTGTGAAATGCCCCAAAATGGATCGTTGATCGATCCTCATCATGAGGAAAGGCACAATCTTCCAAAGGTCTCCCAGCGCGAAGCACAGGGTGTCTGACACTCCAAGTTTCTCGGGCCGAAATTTCCGATACCATGACATCGCTCATTGAGCCAAGATAGTATTTTTATTCTCACGATTTAATGCTACTTTTGGCACAACACATGGCCCAGTAGTTCAACTGGATAGAATATCAGATTTCGGCTCTGAGGGTTAGGGGTTCGAATCCTCTCTGGGTCACGAATAAATAGCACAATAAGAAAAAACGCCAAGCTTGATTGAGCGTTTTTTTGTTTGGGCAATTTTCAAAGCGGAGCTTTGGAGGATCACAAAGTAATCCTCTCTTGGTCACTTTTTTTTTGCGTGCCATTGCTCCGAATGAACCTTCGAGTAACTTTCAAACCGCATACCACTCACACCCCTCCAAGGATAGACCAATGCCGAACTCCAACTCCAAAAATAAGCCTGACAAAAAAATCATAAACACACTCCCCTACTTTTAAAAATAATGATTATTTTTAGTTAAAGTTTGACCCCAAATCAAAATCTTCAAAAAGTAACTTGGCCGAAGCAGCACTTTTTTTTTATTGAGGTTTGGGGTGAATAGAACACGACACTCTGTTAGGGGTCTTTGTCTTGGGAATACTTGAGCCTCATGAGGCTTATGTATATCCAAGTTTTGCGCACGTGCATAAATGAAAAGTCCGTAGGATTTCCTAATTGAGTAATAAAAAATTGATCACGAACTATATATATCGATGCGACCCTGATATTATTTAATTCCCAGAAAATATTTCAGAAATAATATGCCAACACTCAATTGGATAGGAAAAGACAAGGTGGTGAGCCACCACCAAGATGTGCCATACCGAGTATTGGAACATAAATATGGATTTACAGCCGATAATGGCAAACAAACCGACCCAATCAACAGCGGAAACAAAATAATACACGGAGATAACCTTGAAGCTCTCAAAAGCCTGTTACCTGAATACGAAGGAAAAATAAAGTGCATCTACATTGACCCACCTTACAACACAGGAAACGAAAATTGGGTGTATAACGATAATGTAAATCATCCAAAAATCAAGAAATGGTTGGGCGAAGTGGTTGGGAAAGATGGAGAAGACCTAAGCCGACACGACAAATGGTTGTGTATGATGTATCCTCGCTTAAAAATGCTTCATAAACTTTTAGCAGATGACGGAACGATTTTTATGTCAATTGATGATAATGAAGTTTCTAATTTGATTCAGATTTCAAATGAAATTTTTGGTATTAGAAATTTTGTTTCTGATATCATTTGGAATTCAAGAAAATCTGTATCAAATGATGCCACAATATCTCTAAATCACAATCATACTCTTGTCTATGCTAAGAATATAAAAACCTTTTACGAGAAAAAATCAGAATTCAAGCTTAAAACAAGTCCAGATGGTTTTGCGAATCCTGACAACGACCCAAAAGGTATTTGGAAAGCCGACCCATTTGATTCTCCCGGTATAAGACCTAATCTTACTTACAAAATTAAAAACCCAAATACTGGAAAGGAATATCTACCGCCAAAAGGAAGATGTTGGAGAACCGGACCTGAAGAATATCAAGAATTCTTGGAACAAGGAAGAATTGTTTTTGGGAAGAATGGAACATCAAAGCCACAATTAAAGAGATATTATTCAGAAGCAAAAGATAAAGGACGAACTACTAAATCCATTTG
>JALRKI010000011.1 GCA_023254815.1 Flavobacteriaceae bacterium | reverse complement strand
GCACGTCAATCTTACAGCAATACCGGTAAGCCTTCGGTATCCATGCAGATGAACGCCAAAGGTGCCAAAATATGGGAAGAAATGACTGGCAAGGCGTTTAATTCTCGTGGTCAAATTGCGATTGTCCTAGATGACATCGTATATTCAGCTCCTGGTGTTACGACAGGTCCCATTTCTGGCGGTAATTCTGAAATTTCAGGACAGTTTACAATCAATGAAGCTGTCGATTTGGCTAATGTTTTAAGAGCCGGTAAATTACCCGCTTCTGCCGACATTGTTCAGGCTGAAGAAGTCGGTCCTTCACTTGGTATTGAAGCCATTAATTCAGGAAAAATTTCTTTCCTAATTGCCTTATCTCTTGTTGTATTTTGGATGATCTTCTACTATGGTAGAGCTGGAGTTTATTCCATCCTTGCCTTAGCATTGAACATCATCCTCATGTTTGGATTCTTGGCAGGATTGGGGGCCGTACTCACCCTACCCGGTATTGCTGGTATTGTCCTTACTGTAGGTATTGCGGTTGATGCCAACGTATTGATTTATGAACGTATCAAAGAAGAGTTGGAAAAAGGAAAGGGACAAAAGCAATCGGTTAGCGATGGATTTGGAAATGCACTTTCCTCAATCATGGATGCCAACATCACAACAGCTCTGACTGCTTTGATTCTTTATGTTTTTGGTACAGGATCAATTAAAGGTTTTGCCACTACCTTGCTCATTGGTATTGTAACCTCTTTGTTTACTGCGATTTTCGTCACGAGATTTTTCATTGACCGTGACAATAATAAAGGTCGAGCTTTGAAATTTTCAACTTTCCTGACTAAAGGACTGTTTCAAAATCTCGATATTAAGTTCTTGAAAAAACGATTTGTCATGTACGGGATTTCTCTAACGTTAATTATCGTCGGGCTGAGTTCTCTATTTACCAGAGGATTAGACCAAGGGATTGATTTCGTCGGAGGAAGAACATATCAAGTTAGATTTGCTCAAGATGTCAACGCTCAGGAGGTCAGTACAGCCTTAATTGACGTTTTTGGAAGCGTCGAAGTTAAAACTATTGGTAGTCCAAATCAGCTCAAAATTTCAACCAAATATATGGTTGATGAAAATTCGGCAGAAGCCGATGCCAAGGTGCAATCAATGTTGTTTGGTGCTCTTAAGCCGTTTTTACCTGATGGTTTCACGGAAGCCGATTTTATAGATCCCTCCAACAATGTTGGTAAAGTATATTCGGGTAAGGTGAGCCCTACCATTGCCGACGATATTAAGAAAGCGTCAGTGTGGGCCGTGTTGGGATCACTCTTGGTTGTCTTTTTGTACATATTACTCAGATTTAAGAAGTGGCAATTTTCATTTGGTGCAGTAGTAGCTGTTTTCCATGATGTGCTCATAGTATTGGGTATTTTCTCCTTAGTTTATCCATACATGCCCTTCAGTATGGAAATCGATCAAGCCTTCATTGCTGCGATTCTGACTGTAATTGGTTATTCGTTGAATGATACGGTGATTGTGTTTGATCGTATTCGCGAATACCTGAATGAACACACTACATGGGATTTTGACCGAACCGTCGATACTGCATTGAGTAGCACATTGAGTAGAACAATAAACACATCTTCGACTACCTTAGTGGTCTTGTTGGCTATGTTCGTCTTTGGTACAGATTCGCTTAGAGGTCTGTTGTTCGCCTTGATTGTAGGTATTGTTGTAGGAACCTATTCTTCAATATTTATTGCATCGGCCATCATGCGTGATACCATCTCAAGCTCAAAGAAATAAAATAATAATCAAGAATATAAAAAGCCCACCTAGGTGGGCTTTTTTATTGCTATAAAACGATATGATGGCTTTTAGACAGGATGCTTACGGCTTCTGACCATAAGATATAAACCGACTATAATAAACGGAATACTCAACAATTGTCCTGTATTTAACAGCCAATCTGCCCTTTCTTCAACTTGAGCTTCTTTGAAATATTCCACAACAAACCGAACCCCCCAAAGGGTAGCAAAAAACAATCCCAACATGAATCCTTGCTGACGGCTTTTATTGGTTTTCCAATAGGTATAAAGCAATATTAAAAAAACAAAAATATAACCGAAGGCTTCGTATAGTTGTCCGGGATGTCTCGGAAAATCCTCACCTAGTTTTTTGAAAATGACGCCGAATTTACTTTCAGTGGGATAGCCTACCATTTCGGAATTAAAAAAATTCCCAATTCTAACACAAACAGCACCAATGGATACAGGGACAACGACACGGTCGAGAATCCATAAAACTGATTTTTTAAGTATCTTTTTGTTGTAGAGATACATTGAAACAATCATTCCTATGGCTGCTCCATGGCTTGCCAATCCACGGAATCCAGTAAATTGGAAGGAAGGATTGAATCGGAAAGGCAAGAAAATACTTAGAAAATCATCCCTAAACAATTCAGGTTGATAGAAAATCACATGACCTAGTCTGGCTCCTAACATGATTCCGATGACAGAATACATCAAAAGGGAATCTAATAGCTCTTGCGATAGTTTTTCGTTTTTATAAATGGCTTTCATTAAATAATACCCTACCGTAAATGCCAAAATCCACATCAGGCTGTAGTAATAAATAGTAAAATTGCCGAATAAATGGAAGCCCTCAGAAGTCGGGTCCCAAACGATTTGAAGAAACATAACAAAGATTTATTGAACGTAAATATATGAAAACTGCTATTACAACCTCCTTAATCTCTTCTGGAAATTAGTTTTGATCTGTTTTTTCGGGCACAGGATCGTATCCCGACCCACCCCAAGGATGACATCTGCCAATTCTTTTTAGCGCAATCCATCCGCCGCGAAATAATCCATGAATTCGCAGAGCTTCTAGCGAGTAGTGAGAGCAAGTTGGCTGAAAGCGACAGCTCGCAGGGGTAATGGGAGAAATTACTATTTGATAGAATCTAATGATCAGAACAAATGGAGCAATGAGAATGCGCTTCATGTCAAACTGTGATAAAACCAGTTTTGTCTTTTCCGTCTTTGAGTTGAATCCCTGCATCTAACAACTGGTCTCTAATTTTGTCAGAAAGTGCGAAGTCTTTGTTGGCTCTTGCTTGAGCTCTCATTTCAATGAGTATTTGAACTACTTTTTCCAGGTGATTGCTACCATTATCAGGAATAGTCAGCTCTAATCCAAGCACGTCTTGAACAAAATAACCCAGCTGTTTTTCCAATGCAACTTTGTCTTCTTCAGAAATGGTTTCAACGCCTTCTTTCACTTGATGAATAAATTTGACAGCGCTGAACAATTCTGCAATTAGGATGGGAGTGTTAAAATCATCATTCATTGCTTGATATCCGCGATTTGACCAATCGTCAATTTCAAATCCTGTAGTTTTTGCTGATGGTGTAAGTTGACTTAATGCAGACATCGCTGCCATCAATTTTTGGAAACCCTTTTCAGACGCCAATAGAGCGTCGTCACTGAAATCTAAAACGGATCTGTAATGAGCTTGAAACATAAAAAACCGGACTACTCCTGGGGAATAAGCTTTTGACAAAACTGGATTGGAACCCGAAAAAACTTCTTCAGGCAAAATGTTGTTGCCGGTAGACTTTGCCATTTTTTGTCCGTTGAGGGTGAGCATATTGGCATGGAGCCAGTACTTCACAGGCTTAGATTGGCCACAAGCTTCGCTCTGTGCAATTTCACATTCGTGATGAGGAAATTTCAAATCCATTCCTCCACCATGAATGTCAAATTGAGGGCCTAAATATTTTGTGCTCATTGAAGTACATTCTAGATGC
>JALRKI010000168.1 GCA_023254815.1 Flavobacteriaceae bacterium | reverse complement strand
TCAATTCCCATTGCTTTATCCGAGGCAGTTGAGCAAGGTCGTATAAAAAAGGGCGATGTAGTGATTTTGGCGGCATTTGGAAGTGGTTTCACTTGGGCGAGCGCAATATTCCGTTGGTAAATGGGATTAACTACTCTAGTGCTTGGCGCAAGTGAAAATCCAGAAAGATATTCTTACAAAGTTATTTTGGAGTTACTCAAATATGGACATCATGTAGTCGCCGTCGGTAATCGTAATGGATTGGTAAAGCATGTTGATATTTCAACGACCTGGCCTGAACCGAATTCTGTAGATACCCTTACCCTATATGTGGGTAAGAAGCAACAGGGTGGTTTGTTAGATCAAATCGTAAGATTAAAGCCACGAAGGGTGATTTTCAACCCAGGTACAGAAAACGAGGTTTTGCAAGGTGAGCTTATGGCCGCCGGAATTCAGGTAGAAGATGCTTGTACTCTGGTTCTACTTGCGACGAATCAATATGAGTCCTAAAAAAGTCAACAAACCATTGAGGGGCAAGAGTTCATAGCCCAATTGATATCCTCGTAAATAAGAAGGCGGTATATTTCCTAGAATGGTTATTAATACTAAAGACACTAAACAAACTACCCAAACCCATCGGTCTTTGAGTTGATATTTGGTCAAAATTCCAAATGCAAATAGCCCTAGTAGTGGACCATAGGTATAAGTTGCCACCGTTAGCAAACCATCAATTACATTGCGATCGACAAAATATTTGAAACTGATTATCACGACAATGAGGACTAAACAAACGCCGATGTGAACTTTTTTTCGCAGTCCTTTTTGATGAGCTTCGGGTCGTTTTTCAATCGCTAAGAAATCAACACAAAATGAGGTGGTGAGAGCGGTCAGAGCGCTGTCGGCGCTGCTGTAGGCCGCAGCGATTAATCCTAACAAAAATGCTATAGCGAGTGTAACGCCAAGACCTTGATTCAATGCGATTTCAGGAAAAAGCAAATCACTTTTTGGGGTTCCATCCATTAGAGGAAGAACTAGCCCGACGCTGTCTGCATAAACGAAAAGAAGGGCACCCAAAATGAGAAACAGCATATTGACCACCACCAGTATCAGGCTAAACCAAATCATGTTTTTCTGTGCGTCCTTGATGGTGCGGCAGGTGAGATTTTTTTGCATCATGTCCTGATCGAGACCAGTCATGCAAATGGCAATAAAAATTCCACCTGTAAAGGACTTAATAAAGTGGTTTTTATCTAAAAAATTATCGGTAAAAAATATCTGATTGTATCGGCTAAAATTTTCTGATTCAAGAAAATCTATTACGCCAATGTTTAAAAAATTAAGAATTAAAAATACCGACAAGATTACTGCAATCAACATCAAAAGGGTTTGAAGGGTATCAGTCCAAACAATAGTTTTGATTCCCCCTCGATGGGTGTACACCCAAATGAGCATCACTGAGAGAATGACTGTCAATTCAAAGGGAACTTCCCATTGATTAAAAACAAATTGCTGCAATACAATGGCCACAAGAAACAACCTAAAGGCTGCTCCAATTACTCTTGAGATAAAAAAGAAAAATGCACCAGATAAGTGACTTACAGGACCAAATCTTTCTTTCAAATATTGGTAAATTGAGGTCACGTTAAGTCGGTAATAGATTGGCAGAAGTACAAAAGCAATCACCATATAACCTACTAAATAACCGAACACAACCTGCATATAACCCATTTGGGCTCCAGCAACCCACCCTGGAACAGAAATAAAAGTGACACCCGACAACGAAGCTCCGATCATGCCAAAGGCTACCAAATACCAAGGAGATTGTCTGTTGGCTTTGAAAAAAACTTGGTTGCTGTCATCGCGACTTGTGATGTGCGATATACCGTATAAAACGGCAAAATAGCAGAGAATAACGAATAAAATAAGAGTTGGTGTCATAATGGCCTTGTTACAGCAATATTGCGATTATTTTGATCATTTTCCAAATGATACTTCAATGAACGAACTTTAGTGACTCTAAACAAGTTTATATTGTATTTTTGTGCTCATGGAGTTCTCATCAAAATTACTCGAAAAAGCTGTAGAGGAGATGTCTCATCTTCCAGGAATTGGCAAGCGTACTGCTCTTCGTTTGGTTTTACATCTGCTGCGTCAACCCAAGCATCAAACCCAAACTCTTGCCGAGGCTTTGCTAAACCTAAGACAAGCAATAAAATTTTGTGAAGTATGTCACAACATCAGCGACACGTCAACATGTGACATTTGCGCCAATGGTTTCAGAGATTCAAGCTTAGTTTGCGTAGTGGAAGACATGAGAGATGTTATGGCCATTGAAAGTACTGGAACTTATAAGGGGCATTACCATGTCTTGGGGGGCAAAATATCCCCAATGGATGGCGTAGGTCCTCAAGATTTGAAAATTGACTCATTAGTAAAGCGTGTGGAATCGGGTATAGTTAAGGAGCTGATTTTCGCGCTCAGTTCAACCATCGAAGGAGATACGACGAATTTCTATATTTTTCGTCAACTCAAGGGAGCCGAGGTCAAAGTAACCACCATTGCCAGAGGCATAGCAGTTGGAGATGAGTTGGAATATGCCGACGAAATTACCTTGGGACGAAGCATTCAAAATAGAATTCCATTTGAAACCGCTATCAAATCCTAGAACAATTTCATGGAGCTCTCTGTAATTATACTCAACTACAATCTCCACCATTTTCTTTATTTGTGTATAGATAGTGTTACACAAGCAACCTCAAATATTGAGGCGGAAATTATTGTTATCGACAATGCCTCGTCCGATGGAAGCCGTGAGGGTATTTTAACCGCTTTTCCAGAAGTGATATGGCTTCAAAATGAACAAAATCTTGGATTTGCCAAGGCCTATAACAAAGCGATAGACAATGCTAGGGGAGAATTTGTATGTATTCTGAATCCTGACACCGTTATTGCTGAGGACACTTTTTACAAGTTGCTAAATTTTGCAAAAAAACGAGCTGACTTGGGGGCTATCGGCTGTAAACTTATTGACGGTAAGGGAGTTTTTTTGCCAGAAAGTAAAAGAAATCAACTCTCTTTCAACACTGCTTTAATGAAAGTTTTTGGAATTGATTATAATTACTATAACAATGATTTAACCCAGGATGAAGTGGGAAAAACTTCAGTTTTGGTTGGTGCTTTTATGCTTCTTAGAACGGACATTTATAAGTCTTTGAAAGGGTTTGATGAAAGTTTTTTCATGTATGGCGAAGACATCGATTTTTCATTAAGACTGATAGAAGCAGGACTCAGCAATTATTACTTTGGTTCGGCAACAGCTATTCACTTCAAAGGCGAGAGTGCTTTAAAACAAGGAGCATATCGCAAAAATTTCTACAGAGCCATGAAGATTTTTTATGTCAAACATTTTAGGAGAAATTGGTTTCGCAATGCTGTCGTTTTTATAGGTGAATTTTTGGTTCATTTGATTCCAAGACAAAAAGTCAAGACCCCGAACACCACTTACCCCATCATTCTTGTTTCAAAAGATTCGGCAGCCCAATTTGATTTATTGACAATTGTCAAGCGTCAAGAATCCTTGGATTTTAGTGAGGATCGGAAGACATATCTCGTCGACATGTCACAGTATTCCTATGCTGATGTTATATCGGCCTTGTGTTCAAAATCGAGATTGAAAAATAATCAAGTTAAATTTATACCAAATAGAGCCAGGTTTGCTGTAGGCAGTGACAACTCAAGCAGCCTTGGATCTGCGATATATTTTTAAAAACGATTTAATGCTATTGAAGGTCTCCTTTCAGGCATTTTAATTAATTTTGCAAAAGATTTGACATCCATTGTTATGGCGCGATACGAATTAAAATTACCGAAAATGGGAGAAAGTGTGGCGGAGGCCACCGTGACCAGTTGGTTGAAAGGAGTTGGTGATACCATTAGTTTGGATGAGGATGTCCTAGAAATTGCCACTGATAAAGTAGATAGTGGGGTTCCAAGCGAGGTTAGTGGAGTTTTAGTCGAGAAGTGCTTCGACGTCGATCAGGTCGCTCAAGTTGGCGATACCTTAGCCATTATTGAAACAGAGGGAGGTAATCACGGTCAAGAGGAAGTCTCAGCTTCTGAATCCGAGCTTGAGCCACCTTCGCCAGAAATTCTAACTACAGTGGTTGCTCCATTGGTAGAAAATCAATCCGAAATGGCCTCCGGAGATAATAGATTCTATTCCCCATTAGTAAAAAATATTGCCAAAACAGAAGGAATTAGCCAAAGTGAGTTAGGTCAAATTTCAGGAACAGGTAAGGACGGTCGAGTCACTAAAAATGACATTTTAAAATATATAGCGCTACGCAGCCAATCTGGAGTGCAACCAGAAAAAAAGGCCGTAGAAGAGGTCATAGATCAACCTGCTTTTACACCTCAGCCGAACATTCCTAGCGGTGAGGATCAAATTATTGAAATGTCCCGAATGGGTAAATTAGTTGCCAAACACATGGTAGATTCACTTCAAATATCGGCTCATGTGCAGTCTTTTGTTGAAGTTGATGTGACCAAAATTTGGAACTGGAGAACCAAAGTCAAAGATGAATATTTTAAGCGAGAAGGAGAACCTTTGACATTTACCCCTATTTTTATGGAAGCTGTAGCACAAACATTGCGCAACTTTCCTATGATGAACATTTCTGTGCAAGGTGATCAAATCATTGTAAAAAAACACATTAATCTCGGTATGGCAACCGCTTTAGGCGATGGCAATCTGATTGTGCCAGTAATAAAAGATGCCGACCAACTCAATTTAAGAGGTTTGTCCAAACGGGTCAACGATTTGGCCAATCGAGCGAGAAACAATAAACTTAAGCCTGATGACATTCAAGACGGAACCTATACCGTTACTAACGTTGGCACTTTTGGCAGCATCATGGGAACACCAATCATCAATCAGCCAC
>JALRKI010000183.1 GCA_023254815.1 Flavobacteriaceae bacterium | reverse complement strand
CCACGATCAGGGCGGCTGTCCCGGCGAAGCGCGACGGCACGGGCGTGCGCTGCTCGATCGAGCGTTTCACCCCGTCGATCATGATCATCAGGAAGATGGCCATGGCCAGGGGCGTCAGGATGTCCCGCAGCCAGACCAGGGCGGCGCCCACGGCCACCACGGCCATGGCCACCAAGGCGTTGATTGATGGTTTCATTAATTTTAGAATAATATTCAACGGTAGAAACCCAACTTGTGCCTCCAATCAAACCTAATACCTTCATGCTTAAAATGCCTAATTAATTTGAATTGTGGGCAAATGATTCCTTTAAATTTTCCAACATGTCTTGTGTCAATTGATCAAGGTCAATTTGAGCGCTCCATTGCCAGTCTTTACCAGCCTCAGAATCATCGATTGAACTGGGCCATGAGTCTGCTATAGCCTGTCTGAAATCGGGCTCGTAACTCATCTTGAAATCTGGCAATTTAGTTCTAATTTTTAGAGCCAATTGCTCTGGAGTGAAACTCATTCCAGCGATGTTGTAGGCTTTAAATTGATTGACTGCCGATAAATCCGAAGACATCAATTCCAGAGTAGCTCTAATGGCATCAGTCATGTGCATCATTGGCAAGGCGGTGTCGGCGGAGAGAAAGCAATTGTAAGTCCCGGTTTTAAGAGCCTCGTGAAAAATGGCCACGGCATAGTCTGTGGTACCTCCTCCTGGTTGTGCTTTCCAACTGATGAGACCCGGATAACGAATGCTTCGCACATCAACACCGTATTTGCTGTGATAGTAAGAACACCAAAATTCACCGGCTAATTTAGAAATACCGTAAACTGTGGTCGGCTCCATGACGCAGGTTTGAGGCGTGTCTTTTTTTGGACTAGTAGGCCCAAAGACTGCAATACTTGAAGGCCAAAAAATTTGATCTATTAGCCCGTCTTTGGCAAGGTCTAGTACGCTCAAAAGACTGTTCATGTTGAGATCCCATGCTTTGCGAGGGGCTTTCTCGGCAGTAGCACTCAGCATGGCTGCTAGCAGATAAATGGTTCCCACCTGATGTTTAACTACGCAGCGCTTGATGGCATCCACATCGTTTGCGTCAAGTATTTCAAATAATTCTCCTTGGTCGATTTTTTGGGGTTGATGCAAATCAGCGGCAATAACACAATCGTTTCCGTGAATCAGCCTAAGTTGTTGGGTCAGCTCAGTGCCAATTTGTCCTGAAGCCCCAATGATAAGGATTCTTCTTTTCATACTATTTGGTGAATACGAGGTCAAAAATACAATTATATTTCGATGCCATTAGAATTGTTATTTTACTGTTTAGACAATATCCTATCTTTGTCTTCACATGAAAACAAAATTTAGCTTATTTGTTTTTTTGATGCTGCTCTTTTCGAGTTGCCGAAACGACTCTAGCGCTGAGAACGTGCAGGTGTCAGAACCTTCTTCTATTGAAAAACCGAGCTCGAATCATCCCAAAGCGCCAGTTCAACTGTCATTAGATGCTCAAGCACAGGCGGGTAGTTGGATGTCTTTCAGTACTTGGCAACAGAATATTCGTTTGCTCAAAGAAGGAGACGAATCGTTTTTTAGCAATGCAAACTCCTCAATGGTAGAATTTTTCACAAATTTAGAAAACGCTGTTCCTATGTCCCTAGCTTCAGATGGACTTTCCGGACGACTCAAAGTCGTTAAGACCAGCGCCTTTTCTTTCAAAGAAGCCCTATCTCTTTTTGGGCCTAATGACCGTCAGACTTCGGCGGCAAAAGAAGCACTCCTCATTTCTCACAACAACCTACTTCAATTCATCAACCAAACGGTTGAAAAAAATGCACTCCCAGATTTTAATAAACCTATCAACTAATTTTTAATTTTTTAATAATCAGTTAAAATCTCACATGCAAAAATTTATTCTCTTTTCAGGAGCCCTGTTATTTACATTCTCAAGCTTTGCTCAATTTAACCTTGACTCACCATGGATGTCGAACTTTGATCAGCAGGATTTGAAATCTAACTCCGTGCGCTTTCAAGACATTGTAGACGCTTTTAATTCCTATTGGGAGACCAGAGATGCCAATCAAAAAGGTAGCGGGTACAAGCCTTTCAAACGCTGGGAAAACTATTGGCAAAACTTTGTCGACCAAGATGGCTATTTACCCACTGCTTTGGAATTGGATGATATTGCCAAAGCCAAAAAACAAATGTCCCAAAACAGAACAAATCGAATGGTAAGTGATTGGCAGCCAATTGGACCTTTTTCGCACGTCAATACTGGATCTTGGTCCTCGGGACAAGGTCGTATCAATGTGGTGGTTCAAGATCCAAACTCTGTGTCGACCTACTATGCAGGCGCCCCAGCTGGAGGCATCTGGAAATCCATTGATTCTGGATCGACATGGACTCCTTTGTCGGATGAATTGGGACAGATAGGAGTGTCCGGAATCGCTGTAGATTACAACGATTCAAACACTATTTATATCGCCACAGGCGATGATGATGCTGGCGATTCTTACTCTATCGGAATAATGAAGTCAACAGACGGTGGCTCCACCTGGCAACAGACAGGCTTGAACGTGAGCAATTCTCCCACTGTTACTACAGATTTGTTCATCAATCCTAACGACTCAAATGTTTTGTGGGTTGCTACCTCAGGAGGAATATTCAAATCCACTGACGCTGGAGCCACTTGGACATTAAAATTGAGCGGAAATTTTAAAGCGTTAGACATCAAGCCTGGAGACCCTAGCGTGGTTTATGCCTTGACTTCAAATAGATTTTATAGATCGACAAATGGAGGAGAATCTTTTACTCAGGTGTCTTCTGGATTACCATTAATTGCAGGGCGTTTGGCAATGGATGTCACACCAGCCAATCCAGATGTGGTTTATATTTTGGCGGCAAATCTTAGTTACAATTTTAGTGGTATTTATAAATCTACTAACGGAGGACAAAGCTTTACCCAAACTGCAGCCCCATTGTCGACAAACATTTTGGAGTCCACTCAAGCTTGGTATGATTTGGCAATTGCGGTGTCCTCTACCGATGAAAACACGATTTTTACTGGATGTCTAAATGTGTGGAAGTCTACCAACGGTGGTGATTCGTTTTCGGTATTGAATTCGTGGAGCAATCCCTCGCAAGCCTCATATACCCACGCCGATATTCACTATATGCAATATTTTGGCAACAACTTTTTTGTGGGGTCTGATGGTGGAGTCTATCGCTCTACAAACGACGGTGAGAATTTTACCGATTTGACCGAAGGGTTGCAGGTCAGTCAATTTTACCGAATTGCTGTTTCTGAGTCAAATTCAAATTTGATGGTTGGTGGTTTACAGGATAATGGTGGCTATGGATATAGCGACAACACATGGAAAAACTACTACGGTGCCGACGGTATGGATACAGCGGTAAACCCTAATGATCCAAACATTTACTACGGATTTATTCAAAATGGTGGTGGTTTATATATTTCAAATAATGCTGGAGCGTCATTACAACAGTATGCTGCCGGTCCAGCTTCTGGAAATTGGGTAACGCCACTATCCATTAACACCGAAGGAGAATTATTTGCGGGATACTCCAGGCTGTACAAATTGGAAGGGCTTACATTTCAGCCAATTTCAGGCGAATTGGGAAGTAATATTAGTCGATTGGAGTTGGATCCTTCAGATACAAACGTAATTTATATAGCCTTGAACAATATTTTAAGCAAAAGCACCAATCACGGCGTTTCTTTCTCTTCAATTTATACCTTCAATACGGGCATCACCTCTATTGAGGTAAATAACAACAATAACAATATTGTATATGTAACCACTGGAGGAACATCGGGAAAAGTCATGCGGTCGAGTGATGGTGGAGTAAGCTTTGAAGACATCACAGGATCTCTTCCCAATGTATCAAAAAACGTGATCAAGCACCGACCAGAAGACCCAGCAGAGTCTATTTTTGTTGGGACAAGCTTGGGTGTATTCAGTTTTGATGATCAATCGGGTGTTTGGGAAACTTTTGATGTCAATCTTCCCAACGTTGCTGTGACTGATTTAGAAATAAATATTGTGGATGGCAATATTACTGCCGCAACTTATGGTCGCGGTATTTGGAGAAGTGCCTTGCCTGCCGTTGAATCTCCGGCCAATGACATCAAGCTTTCGGCCATTTTAAGCCCCGTTGGGAACCAGGTGAATTGTGACACAACGGTCACCCCTCAAGTTACTGTGGTGAATAACGGCACGGAACCAATATCAGAATTCGATTTGATCTATTTCTATGATTCAGAGACTACTGTAACTTCAAATATTACTACCGATATAGGGCCAGGGGCGGCAGTAAGCGTAGATTTGCCTCAAGTGACCCTATCGACAGGTCACCACGTTCTAAATGTTGAGGCCGTTATTTCAGGAGATGCCTTTGTATCGAACAATTCAAAAACTGTTAATTTTTCTTTGAACTCCAATAGCCCTTTGAATGTGGTCAATACTTTTGAAACACCAGAACAATCCATTTTAACTTTGAACTTAACGGATTCAAATGTGCTATTTGAACGTGGCGTCCCAACAGGATTATTTCTAAATGATGTCTCTTCTGGGACTCAGGCCTATGGCACTAATCTTGACGGGAATTATCCCGACATGACCGTTGCCCATCTTACAAGCCCTTGTTATGATCTCACGGGGATTTCCGACCCCGTACTTCGGTTTAGCATGGCATTCGAATTAGAATTCGATTGGGACATCATTTATGTACAATATTCAGACGATATGGGAGCCACATGGCAAATTTTAGGATCTTCCAATGATCCGAATTGGTACAACAGTTCTAGGTTGTCGGGCGATGGAATTGCTGCCGACTGCTATAATTGTGTTGGAGCTCAGTGGACTGGAACTGAATTGACTGTGACGGAATACAGTTACAATCTTGCTCCATTCTCGGGATCAGAGAATTTTATGGTGAGATTTGTCTTTCATTCCGATGAATCAGTCAATGAAGAGGGGGCGGTAATCGATGACTTGGTCATTACTTCTGCATTGTCCAATCAGGCGTTTAGTTCCAATAACTTCGCTATTTATCCCAATCCAACCTCTGGAAATGTTACTATTCAGTTGTCTCAGCCTTCAGATTTCACTTACTCCATCTATGACCTAACTGGGAAAATGATTGTTCCAGATTTTGAGGTTATCAATTCGAGTCAAATAGTGCTAGATTTGGATGCTATAGCTAAGGGTTTATACTTTATTACTATTCAATTTGATAATGGTCTAAAAATTTCCAAAAAGTTGATCAAGCATTAAAAAACGATCTTTAATACTATATTCAAGCCCTCTTTTGAGGGCTTTTTTTTTGCCTATTAATGAGTTTGTTTGAACTAACTCATCTTTTGTATTGTGATAGAAAAAATATATCACATCAAAAAAATTACCTAAATTGTCCTACCCTAAATCTATACTCCATGAAAATTGTTTACCTGCTTTGCTTTATCCTTTGTTTTACCTCACTAAGTTTTGGCCAATTGATCTCCAATGCGCCTTGGATGTCCCAATTTAGTGAGCAAGACATCAAGACCAACAACATCAGATTTCAAGAAATTATAGATGCCTTCAATTCTTATTGGGAAACAAGGGATCCTATGGTTAAAGGCAGTGGATACAAACCGTTCAAACGATGGGAAAACTATTGGAGTTCTTTCGTTGATCAAGACGGTTACCTTCCGACCAAATCTTTCCTGTGGCAGACTTTGCAAGATAAGTATCAAATTTCCAGATCAAGAACTTCTAAGGCCACAAGCAATTGGTACCCAATGGGACCTTTCTGGCATACCAATACTGGTTCTTGGTCTTCTGGCCAGGGAAGAGTTAATGTCGTTGTGGTTGATCCAAATAATCCAAACACATATTATGTTGGTGCCCCGGCAGGAGGGATTTGGAAGTCAACCGACGCAGGTCAAACTTGGATACCCCTTTCCGATCAGCTAGGACAAATTGGGGTTTCTGGTATAGCTATAGATTATAGTAACTCTGATACTATATATATCGCAACGGGAGATGACGATGCTGGGGACACCAGTTCAATTGGGGTTTGGAAATCAACCGACGCAGGAGTAACTTGGAACGAAACAGGCCTTAACCCTAGTAATTCTCCAAATAAGTTGACCGATTTGAACATTAATCCAAATAACTCCAATATGCTTTGGGTAGCCTCGGAAGGAGGAATTTATAAATCTGTTGATGGTGGACTGACTTGGGACAATAAACATTCTGGTTCCTTCACCGCTTTGGACGTCAAGCCAGGAGATCCAAATGTTGTGTATGCTGCAACACCAAGTAAATTTTACAAGTCTACTGACGCCGGTGATACTTTTATTCAAATTACTGCAGGTTTGCCAACCGTCGCTTCAAGAATTGCCATGGACGTTACTCCAGCTAACCCCGAGGTGGTGTATTTGTTGGTTGCAAATCCTAGCAGCGGTTTTAAAGGGGTTTACAGATCAAATGACAGTGGGCAGTCCTTTTTTCAAACTGCTCAGACCGCCGATATCTTTGAAAGTCCTCAGGCGTGGTATGACCTCGCAATTGCCGTTTCCGATACGGATGAGAATATGGTATTTTCGGGTTGTTTGAACATCTGGAAGTCGACAAATGGTGGAGAATCATTTTCAAAACTGAATTCTTGGAACGCTCCAAATCAGGCAACATATACCCACGCCGATATTCATTATATACAATTTTTTGGAAATCAAGTATTTGTAGGCTCGGATGGTGGCTTTTATAAATCTTCCGATGACGGTACCAACTTCACGGACTTGACAAAAGGTCTTCAAATTGGACAATTTTACCGTATCGCAGTATCAAAGACAGATTCCAACAAAATGGTGGGAGGACTTCAAGACAATGGAGGATATGCTTTCAGCGATACCACTTGGAAAAATTATTATGGAGCCGATGGAATGGATACTGCAATTCATCCACAAAATTCTAATCATTATTACGGCTTCATTCAGTCAGGGGGAAATTTGTATATTTCTGAAAACGCTGGAAACAGCAACACAATGACTATTCCGGCACCTACTGGAGAATCAGGAAATTGGGTCACTCCCTTGGAAATGAACAAAGATGGAGAACTTTACGCGGGGTACAAAAAACTCTATAAGTTGACAGGAAATTCTTTTCAGCCGATTTCACAAAATTTCAATTCAATCATCGATTATTTAGAACTAGACCCGATTGATTCGGACATCATCTATGTGGCCATTAATAATGTTTTGAATAAAAGTACTAACCATGGGCAATCTTTTACTTCTAGTGCCAACTTTAATTCAAACATTTCGTCCATTGAAGTCAATAATGAAGACAACACTATTGTATATCTGTCTACCGCTGGTACTGATGGTAAAGTGTTTAAATCCGTTGATGGAGGCTATAATTTCACTGACATTACTGGGAACCTACCT